>NZ_CALLDG010000085.1 GCF_937999985.1 uncultured Corynebacterium sp. | reverse complement strand
GCACCCTGGGCCTGACTCATCCCAAGGCGCAGGAGGACCTTGAGCGGCTCGGCTGGGTGGATGCCCAGCACGCGGAGCAAATGTGGATTCTCGCCTCGACGGGCGACCCGGACCTGGCGCTGAACAACCTGATTCGCCTGGTGGAGGCGCTCGACCGCGCAGACGCTGCGGACGGTGCGAACAGTGCCAACGGCGCGGCCGCGGGAGCCACCGGAAGCTGTAGCGGCTCCGGCAGCTCCGGCAGCGCAGGCACCAGCGCAGAACTGCTGGCGCGCATCGACGAATCCCGCCGGTTCGCCGTCCGCCTGCTGAGCCTGTTCGGTGCGTCGTCGATGCTTGGCGACCACATCGTTGCCAACCCGGCGGAGTGGAAGCAGCTCGAAAACGGCATGCCGTCGGCTGAAGAAATGATGGAGCTCATGCTTGCCAGCGTCTCGGCAACCCCCGTTGAAGGCTCGGGCGAGCGGGTGTTTCGGGCGGGCGTCACAGGGCCAGAGGCCGACGACGCAATGCGCCGAACCTACCGCACCATCCTTGCGCGCATCGCCGCCGTCGACGTAGCGGGCACTTTCGTGCAGCGCGGCGAGGAGCCGGCCGAGCCCGTCGAGTTCGAGTTGGTCTCCCGCCGACTCTCCGACGCGGCGGACGCCGCACTGACCGCCGCCCTGGCCGTCGCGTGCGCGCAGGTGTACGAACCGGAGGAGCAGCCCGCCCGCCTTGCCGTGCTGGCCATGGGCAAGTGCGGCGCGCAAGAGCTGAACTACATCTCCGACGTGGACGTCATCTTCGTCGCCGAACCCGCCGACCCGAAGGCCACCCGCTGGGCAGGCGAGTTCATCAACATCGGCAGCCGCGTGTTCTTCGAGGTAGACGCCGCCCTGCGCCCCGAAGGCAAAAGTGGTGCCCTGGTGCGCACCCTGGAATCGCACGTGAAGTACTACAACCGCTGGGCCGAAACGTGGGAGTTCCAAGCGCAGCTGAAGGCGCGCCCCATGACCGGCGACCTGGAGCTAGGCCAGGAGTACGTCGACGCGCTGGCAGCGAAGGTGTGGTCGGCCGCCGAGCGCGAAGACTTCGTGCATGATGTGCAGGCCATGCGCCGCCGGGTGATCGAGAACATCCCGGACGACATCCGCGCCCGCGAGCTGAAACTGGGGCCCGGGGGACTGCGCGACATCGAGTTCGCCGTCCAGCTGCTGCAGATGGTGCATGGCCGAACGGATGAATCGCTGCGCACCCGTTCCACCGTCGCCTCACTGCGCGCCCTGGCTAAGGGTGGCTACATCGGCCGCGCGGACTGCCAGAATCTGCAGGAAAACTATGCCTTCATGCGCCTTTTGGAGCACCGCCTGCAGCTGCAGCGGCTGAAGCGCACGCACACCCTGCCGCCGAAGGAGGACAAGGCCGCTCGCGTGTGGCTGGGCCGCACCTCTGGCTGCCGCCCAGAGGGCACCAAGACCATGGACGAGCAGCTGGCGGCGGATGTTAAGCGCGTGAGTCTGGAGATTAGCCAGCTGCACTCGAAGCTGTTCTACCGCCCGCTGCTGTCGTCTGTGGCGGCTATGCAGGCCGATACGATCCGCCTGTCGCCGGAGGCCGCGAAGCGCCAGTTGGCCGCCCTGGGTTACGCCTACCCGGACCGCGCCTTCGAGCACCTAAGCGCTCTGGCTGCGGGCAGCAGCCGCAAGGCCAAGCTGCAGGCCATCATTCTGCCCACGCTGCTGGAATGGCTGGGGGAGACGGTGGACCCGGACGCTGGCCTGTTGAACTACCGCAAGCTCTCGGAGGCAGCGCACGACTACAGCTGGTTCCTGCGCCTGCTGCGCGATGAGAACATCGTGGGCAAGCGTCTCATGCACATCCTGGGCACCTCGCCCTATGTCGCGGAGCTGTTCTTAAACTCCGTGGACTCGGTGAAGATTCTGTCCGACGGCGCCACTGGCCCGAAATTCCTGGAGCGCGAGCCGCAGGTTGTCACCCACTCCCTGGTCGCGGCTGCCGGACGCCACCGCCACCCGGACAAGGCCATCGCTGTCGCCCGGTCGCTGCGCCGCGCGGAGCTGGCCCGCATCGCCGCCGCCGACCTGCTGGGTTTCATGGATGTTGAGCAGGTGTGTGTTTCCCTGTCCTGGGTGTGGGACGCAGTGCTCGAGGCCGCCTTGCGCGCCGAGATCCGTTTCTGGGAGGACGAGAATGTGGCCAACGCGCCGGCGCGCATCACTGTTATCGGCATGGGACGGTTGGGCGGTGCGGAGCTCGGGTATGGTTCTGACGCCGACGTGATGTTCGTCGCCCAGCCTGTCGAAGACGCGGACGAATCAGAGGCGCTGAAGTGGGCTACGAGCATTTGCGACACGGTGCGATCGCGCTTGGGAAGGCCCAGCCAGGATCCGCCGCTGGACGTGGACATTGACTTGCGCCCGGAGGGGCGCAACGGCCCGGTGGTGCGCACGCTGGATTCCTACCGCCGTTACTACAAGGAGTGGGGCGAGACGTGGGAGATGCAGGCCTTGCTGCGCGCCACGTGGATCGCGGGTGACAAGGACCTGGGCATCGAGTTTTTGCGCATGATCGACGATTTCCGCTACCCGCCGGGAGGGGTGGACGACAAGGTCGTCCAGGAGGTCCGCCGCATGAAAGCGCGCGTGGATGCCGAGCGCCTGCCGCGCGGCGCGGACCGCAAGACCCACACCAAGCTGGGCCGTGGCGCCCTGACGGACGTGGAGTGGACCGTGCAGTTGCTCACGATGCAGCACGGCGACGATGCAGATAATCTGCGCAATACCTCCACCCTGGAGACCCTGCGCGAGCTCGCCAGCGGCGAGTACATCGCCGAATCCGATGCGGAGATTCTGCGGGATGCCTGGATCACCGCCACCATCGCCCGCAATGCGATTGTGCTGGTCAAGGGCAAGCGGAAGGATCAGCTGCCCAGCCATGGCGACCAGCTGCGCCACGTCGCGGCTGCCGCCCACTGGCCGCCTGAGCAGGCCCAGGAGTTCCTGGACGACTATCTGAAGAAGACCCGCAAGGCCCACCGCGTGGTGGATCGGGTGTTCTGGGGAGAGGACGTCGGCATCGATTACGGCGGCTAGGCCCGCGGCCGGAGCCGCATGCAGCCAGCGGGGTTAGACCAGCTCGCCTTCGACGATCACGTTGTAGCCGAGGTCGTTGCTGCCGGAAACCGAGCAGGCGATCAGCACGATCCGCCCCGGACGCTTGTCGTCCATAATGTCCGGGTCCACGATGGCCTCGTTCTTATCCACCAGCCAGCTGCGGGTAACCTTCCAGGTCCGCTGGTGGTTCGCGCCGTCGCGCATCTTGATCTTTGCCCCGTTGAGCACGTCGGAAGAGTAGCGCTTCACCGGCTTGCCATCCGTGCCGTTTACGTACTTCGGCGGAGCGTTCAGGTCCACATCCGCCGTCACCGCCTCGCTCAAGGGGTTGAACACCAGCGGGGCCGCACCCCACGCATGCCCCAGGACGTACATCGTGCCCTTCTCCGCATCCTTCGGCGAAACACCCCAGCCATCGACCCAGCGCACCATGGTGCTCTGCGGACCCGCCGGGTTCAGCGGCAGGGCGTAGGGCATCGAGTC
>NZ_CALLDG010000084.1 GCF_937999985.1 uncultured Corynebacterium sp. | reverse complement strand
CCGGTACGTGGCTGTTGGAGACTGGCTCTTCGATCATGAATGGTTTGAAGACTGGTATTACCACGGCCTGGCAGGGTGTGCTTACGTTCTTCTCGACCGTGGGTACTACGATCCGTAACCTGTTTGTGGGTGCGGGTACGTGGTTGTTGAACGCGGGCCGGAATGTTATTACTGGCCTGGCTAACGGTGCGCGTGCTGCTATCGGGTTTGTGCGTAACGCTATGTCCGCGGTGAAGAATGCGATCACGTCGTTCTTCGGCTCGGCTATCTCGTGGCTGATGAACGCTGGTCGTAACCTGATCAGTGGTTTGGCTAACGGGGTCCGGGGCGCTATTGGCAGAATCAAGGCAGTTTTAGGTTCTGTGAAGAGCTCGATTCTCGGTGCTTTCGCCGGAGCTGGTAGATGGCTTTTCAGTATTGGCCAGAACATTGTCCAGGGCCTTATGAACGGTATTGGATCTTTGGCCGGACAAATCGGCTCCTGGTTCCTAAACAAGATTCCGGGGTGGATCCGGGGCCCATTTAAGGCGGCGCTTGGTATCCATTCGCCGTCGCGCGTGTTCGCCGGGTACGGACGGAATATTGGCGAGGGTCTGATTCTGGGTGTGCGGTCTATGCGGGGTGCCGTGCGGAAGTCGTCGAAGGGGTTGGCCGGGACGGCCTCTGATGGCGCTCGCTCCGCACTTACCGGCGGGTTCTCTGGGCTCCACGGTGAGATTGAGAAGGCGTACCGCCTGGAGGTCCTTGAGCCTAACGCCCGTAAGGTGGCGGAGTGGCGTGCTAAGGAAGCTAAGGCGAACAAGAAGCTCGAAGAGCAGATCAACAACATCCGCAAGAGCAAGTCGAAGGCTGCTACTAAGGATAAGAATATCGCTAAGGCTCGCGCCCGGAGGGCGAAGGAGTCTAAGGAGTCCTACAAGCAGCTTGCAGAGAGTATGGAGAAGACGAACTTTGACCAGATTCCTCGTTCGTTCGAGAAGTACTGGATCGAGGGCACTAAGAAGGTGCTGACCCGTTCTCTGTCTGACAATATCCGCAGGTCGGGGATTGTTAAGCAGGTTCGCGGTGCGGCTCTTGGTGCGGTTCGTGAGGGCCGTCGGGTGTTTGGTAAGCATCCGATCTTCTCTACCGTTGAGAAGTCTGTGAATGCTAAGCATTTCGAGAGTGTGATTGTTAAGGCTGTCGAGGATGCCGGTATTGCTGAGATTCCGGTTGATCTGGTTATCAGTAACCTGGATCAGTTTAAGAAGGATCTCGGTATGGGTAACGGGGTTGTTTCTCGTGCTCTGGATCAGGCTATGAAGTTTGATCCTGCGCAGACCGATTCCCGCGCTGCGCGCGAGGCTAAGACGGAGGTGCATTACCACGTTCGGGATATGCAGGAGGCTATCCGCCTGGAGAAGCTCCGCGAGCGTAAGCAGTTGATGAAGGTTAAGTAAGGAGTGTCCGTGGAAGCGGTTGTGAGGGTGTTCGGGTACGCCGGTGGTAGTGTGACTATCGCTGGTGAGGGTGCTGGGGCTGATGGTGTTTGGCTGATGTCCGAGGTGGAGGGTTTTTACGACCCTGAAGTGGAGGCTGTTACTAAGCCGTTGGCTAGTAGGCCGGGTACTCGGTTTCTCTCGCACCGTGTTGTTGAGCGCACTGTTGTGTTCAAGGTGTTGATCGAGGATGGTGAGCGTGAGGGTTGGCGTACCAGGGATGCTCGCTGGCGTCGCCTGTGGTCGTGGGATGAGTATTCTACGATCGCGGTGACTGTTGGCGGGCGTACCCGCCGCCTGAAGGCGCGCTTGTCCGAGATCGAGGTGGATACTACTTACGATCCGCACACTAATTCCGCGACCGAGGTTGTGATGACGGTGGTTGCGGATGATCCGTTCTGGTACGGGACTTCTTTCGAGAAGGAGGTTCGTGTTGCGGGGAAGACTACTTTCACTGTCCCTTACGCTAACCCTACCGAGAACCGGGTTTACCCAGTGTTTGACCTGGAGGGTGGTGCTTCGTGGACTATCCCGGCTTTCCATTCTCCACGGGGTGCTAAGGAGTATCGTCTCCCTGCCCTGAAGGAGGGGGAGGATGTTCGCGTGAGCACTGACCCTGGGGCTCGTCAGCTGGTGTCTGTGAATGACACTCCTGTGTGGGCGCGCATGAACGGTGTCCGTTTCGACGGGTATATTCCTCCGTTTACGGGGTCGCTGTCTGTGACTCTGAAGCATGATTCTCAGATGATTAGGACTGCGAGGATTGTTCTGGAGCGTCCGTTTGATCGTCCGTGGGGTGAGGTTTAGTGGATTCTTCGAG
>NZ_CALLDG010000083.1 GCF_937999985.1 uncultured Corynebacterium sp. | reverse complement strand
GTCTCCTTGCCCAGGTAGTGGTCGATGCGGAACACGCTGGATTCCGGGAACACACTGTTCACGATCTCATTGAGCTCGTGGGCCGACTGCTCGTCGTGGCCGAAGGGCTTCTCGATAACCACGCGGCGCCAGCCGTTGTGTAGCTCTCCCAGCTCCGGATCCGGCTTGGCCAGGCCCGAGCGCTGGAGTTGGTGGCACACGCTGGGGAAGTGGTCTGGTGGGACGGACAGGTAATAAGCCCAGTTGCCGGCGGTACCGCGCGCGTTGTCGATCTCCCGGGTCTTCTCCGCGAGGGCGTCAAAAGCAGAATCGGTGGTGAAGTCGCCGGTGACGAAGAAGATGCCTTCGGCGAGGCGATCCCACACGTTCTGGCGCCACGGGGTGCGCGCGCGATCCTTGACGCACTCCAGGACTTGCTCCTCGAACTGCTCCTTCGACCAGTCGCGGCGGCCGTAGCCGATCAGGCTGAAGCCGGGTGGCAGCAGGCCGCGGTTCGCGAGGTCGTAGACGGCGGGCAGCAGCTTCTTGCGTGCCAGGTCGCCGGTCACGCCGAAGATCACCAGGCCGCAGGGGCCAGCGATGCGCGGCAGGCGCTTATCCAATTCGTCGCGCAACGGGTTGCGCCATTCTTCGGCGGAAAAAGGAAGTTGCACTTGTCTAAAGTCCTATTTTCTTTAATCGGTAGGGGTGGGTGCTGCGCTGGCTGAGCTACTTGGCGTCTAGCTGCGCGGAGAGAGTGCCCAGCAGCTCGTTCCAGGAGGCCACGAACTTCTCCACACCCTCGTCCTCCAGCACGGCCCACACTTCGGCCAGGTTTACGCCCACCGCGTCCAGGCGAGCGAACACTTCGCGTGCATCCTCCGCGGTGCCGCTGAGGGAATCGCCGCGGATCTCGCCGTGGTCGATCGTTGAGTCCAAGGTGTTCTCCGGCATCGTGTTTACGGTGCGCGGTCCGGCCAGCTCGGTCACGTACAAGGTGTCTGGGTACTCGGGGTTCTTTACTGAGGTGGACGCCCACAGTGGTCGCTGAACGTGCGCTCCCTTATCGGCAAGTGCGGTCCAGTCGGGGTTGTTGAGCAGGTGCTCCTCGAAGGCGGCGTAGGCCAGCTGCGCGTTGGCCACACCCGCCTTGCCCTTGAGCTGCTTGGCCCCGTCGGTGCCGATGCCATCCAGGCGCTTGTCGATTTCGGTGTCCACGCGGGAGACGAAGAAGCTGGCCACGGAGTGGATCTTGGTGAGGTCCTTGCCGGCCTCAGCGGCGCGGGAAATACCGGCAATGAATGCCTCCATCACCTGGATGTAGCGGCTGACGGAAAAGATAAGGGTCACGTTCACGCTGATGCCCTCGGCCAGCACGTCGGTGATGGCGGGCAGGCATTCCTGCGTAGCGGGAATCTTGATCATCAGGTTCTCGCGCCCCACCTTCGCAGCCAGCTCCTTGGCCTGGATGACGGTGGCCTCGCGTTCGTTGGCCAGACGCGGATCCACCTCGAGGGAGACTCGGCCATCCACCCCATCGGTCTTCTCGTAGATGGGCAGAAAGACGTCGCAGGCGTCCGCCACGTCGTCCGCCGCCATCTCGAACACCGCGCTGTCAGCCGGGGTACCAGCGGCAGCGAGCTCGCGGAGCTGCTGGTCGTAAGCCGTGCCCTGGGACATCGCGTTGGCGAAGATGGCCGGGTTCGTGGTCACGCCGACCACGCCCTTGTTCTCAATGACCTCAGCGAGGTTGCCGGAGCGCAGGCGGTCGCGGGACAGATCGTCAAGCCACACGGAGGTGCCGGCTTGTGCAAGTGCGTCGATGTTGGCGGGGGTGCTCATATAAGGAATCAGTCCTTGGGGTGGGGTTGTGGGGTTTACTTGTTCGCCGCGATGGAGTCGTGCGCAGCGGCGACGACTGCCTCGGAAGTGATGCCGAACTCGCGGTAGAGCGTCTGGTAGTCAGCAGAAGCGCCGTAGTGCTCCAGGGAGACCGTGCGTCCGTTCAGGCCGACGAAGCGATGCCACGGCATGGAGATTCCGGCCTCGACGGAGACGCGAGCCGTCACGTCGCTCGGCAGAACCTGTTCCTGGTACTCGGCATCCTGCTCGAGGAACCACTCCATGACAGGCATGGAAACCACGCGGGTGCCCACGCCCTGGCTCTCCAGCTCCTTGGCGGCCTCCACGGCCAGCTGTACCTCGGAGCCGGTGGCCAGCAGGATGACCTCCGGGGTGTCCGTCGATTCCTCGACCAGCACGTAGCCGCCGCGGGCCACGCCCTCGGCGGCTTTGTCCTGGGTTCCCTCCAGCACGGGGACGTTCTGGCGAGTCAGGACCAGAGCCTTCGGGGACTCCTCAGCCTGCAGGGCAGCGACCCAGCCGGCAGCGGTCTCGTTGGCGTCCGCCGGGCGGATAACCGCCAGGTGGGGGATTGCGCGCAGGGAAGCCAGGTGCTCGACAGGCTGGTGGGTCGGTCCGTCCTCACCCAGGCCGATGGAGTCGTGCGTCCACACGTGGTAAGTGTCCGTCTGCATCAGGGCGCCCAGGCGCACCGCACCGCGGGCGTAGTCAGAGAACTGCAGGAACGTCGCGCCGTACGGGCGAGTCGGACCGTGCAGGGCGATGCCATTCAGGATGGCGACCATGCCGTGCTCGCGGATACCGAAGTGCAGGTTGCGGCCGCCCGGTTCCGCGGTGAAGTTGCGGGTGCTGACGGCCTCCGGGCCGAAGCTCGGGGAGCCCTTGATGATGGTGTTGGTAGAGCCAGCCAGGTCGGCGGAACCGCCCCACAGCTCCGGCAGGGTCTTACCCAGAGCCTGCAGGGTGGCCTCCGAAGCCTTGCGGGTAGCCAGGGACTCGCCGGCCTCCCAGCTGGGAACCTCGGCGTCGAAACCCTCCGGAAGCTCCCGGGAGTACAGACGGTCGAACAGAGCCTTATTCTCCGGGTTGTTCTCCGCCCAGGCGTCAAAAAGAACCTGCCACTGCTTGTGTGCCTCCGCGCCACGATCGATCAGACCGCGGGTGTGGGCGATCACGTTGTCCTCCACCGGGAACGGCTCGTCCGGGAAGTCCAGGGCCTGCTTGATGCCGGTGATCTCCTCCGCGCCGAGGGCAGCACCGTGGGAGGCGCCGGTATCCATCTTCGTCGGGGCGGGGTAGGCGATGACGCTGCGCAGGCGGATGAAGGTGGGGCGAGAGGTCTCGGCCTTGGCGCGCTCGACTGCGTCCAGGATGCCCTCCACGTCCTCGCCAGTGACCTCGAGGGTCTGCCAACCGTAGGCGGCGTATCGGGCGGAGACGTCCTCGGTGAAGGCGATCTCGGTCTGGTCCTCGATGGAGATGCCGTTGTCGTCCCAGAAGACAATGAGGTTGCCCAGCTGCTGGGTACCCGCCAGGGAGGAAGCTTCGGAGGTCACGCCCTCCTGCACGTCGCCGTCAGAAGCGATGACGTAGATGAAGTGGTCGAAGGGGGACTCGCCGGCCGGAGCCTGCGGGTCGAACAGAGCGCGCTCGCGGCGGGAGGCCATCGCCATACCCACCGCGGATGCAAGACCCTGGCCCAGCGGTCCGGTCGTGATCTCCACACCGTCGGTGTGGTGGACCTCCGGGTGGCCCGGGGTCTTGGAGCCCCAGGTGCGCAGTGCCTGCAGGTCCTCCAGCTCCAGGCCGAAGCCACCCAGGTACAGCTGGATGTACTGAGTCAGGGAGGAGTGGCCAGCCGAGAGGACGAAGCGATCCCTGCCTACCCAGTGCACGTCCTGCGGGTCGTGGCGCAGCACGCGCTGGTACAGGGTGTATGCCAGCGGCGCCAGGCTCATTGCCGTGCCGGGGTGGCCCGAGCCGCAGTTCTCCACGGCGTCTGCGGCCAGTACGCGGGCAAGGTCGACCGCGCGCGTGTCGGTCTCCGTCCAGTCCGCCGGGTAGTTACGCACCGTGAGTGCCTGCTGTTCTGGGGAGAGAGTCACTGTCAGTTGCCTTTCTTCATCAAGCCGAATACCCCATACATACTAATGGTCGTAGTCGTTCGCTGTGGCCAGTGGGCGCAGTTGCAGGCCGGAATTTCGGGGCAAAAATTTTTTGCACACCGCGGGAACTATTTGGAGCTTCCGTACGACCATATGAAGATGGGCGAGTGCAGGCTCTGTTTCGGCCTGCACCCCGCGCTCGGGTAGCGTTAGACGCGATTCGGAAAATATTCGAGAAGGTGGAGGCGAGGCAGCCGGTGAAGACATTCGCTGAGACGGCCAAGGCATATCTAGCACTGACCAAACCCAGGGTCATTGAATTGCTGCTGGTGGCCACGATCCCTGCGATGTTGCAGGCAGCGCGCGGCGAAGTGCACTTCGGCCTTATCCTCTTGACGCTCATCGGCGGCTGGATGGGCGCCGGCGCGGCTAACACGTTCAACAACGTGGTCGACCACGACATCGACCAGCTGATGCGCCGCACCCGCCGCCGCCCGACCGCCCGCGAAACCGTCTCCGTCGGCGAGGCTCGCATCTTCGCCTGGGTGCTGCTGATTGCCTCTGTGCTGTGGCTTGGCTTCTTGTGCCACTCCTGGCTGGCCGCCGGATTTATCGTGCTGACGAACTGGTTCTATGTTTTTGTCTACACTAAGTGGCTCAAGCGCCGTACCTGGCAGAACGTCATCTGGGGCGGCGCTGCGGGCTGCATGCCGGTGATTGTCGGCTGGGCAGTCATCACCGATAACAACGGCGGTGCCTTCCACGCCGGGTGGTCTTCGTGGGTACAGGCGCTCATTTTGTTCATGATTATCTTCTTTTGGACGCCGCCGCATACCTGGGCTCTGGGAATGCGCTACCGCGAGGACTACGAGGCCGCGGGTGTGCCCATGATGCCCGTGGTCAAGCCCCCACTGCAGGTTACGCGCCAGATCCTGGCTTATACCTGGGCGACCGTCATCACTTCGCTTCTGCTAGTCCCGGCAGCTAGCTGGATCTATTTGGCTGCCGCACTGCTCTCCGGCGGCTGGTTCATCATCAAGGCTCACCTGCTGCACCAGGGCGTAAAGAAGGGTACGCCGGTGAAGCCGATGCAGCTGTTCTTCCTGTCGAACAACTACCTGTCTATCCTCTTCGTCGCTCTCTCCGTGGACGCGGTGCTGGGTTGGCAGACGCTCGCCCAGGCAGTGCTCGGCTAACATCACGACAAAGAAGATCACCAAGCCGTCCTGAGCCAGTTGCGCTCGGCGAGGTTGAATACGGCTTCGCACTGTTGGTGCGTGAGTCCGGGGTCGAGTTCGGCATGCGTCTGCCCGGGAAAGCAACGTATACCGACGATTGCCCATCCGTTATTGTTCCAACCATTCGCGACAGCGGTTTGCGCCGATGTGGCCATATTGCAACGCCTGCGATACCAGTCGGGCCTGGCCCTCATCTCGAATTCAAAAGACTGCATCTGCCGGAATGAGCCATCCGGGTAGAGCACTTGGAGTGGTGCCCGGTAGTAGTACAAAAAATTCGAGCCTAAGTCATTGCCCTTGCGCAAAACCCTGCGAGTGTGATAAATCTGCCCGACCAGCGCCGGGTAGTAATCGATCCAACCATTCTTCCAGGCAGTAGCTATTCTCCTGCGTCGCGAAAGTGTGCTGTTGGTCAAAAAGCCCACGGCCATGACGAAGGCGATCCCACCAATAAAGAAGAAGGCGTTCATGAAATGGAGACTGTCGCCCGTGGAATCCGCGCCGCGAGCACTACCGAATGGCATCATGAGGGCGATGACTGCAAAGACAACACCGAAGAGTCCAGCTGCCACGAGGATAAAAATACGTAATGGCACATCCTGTGAGTACGGCGGAGGACCCGCCGCGCTCACGGCTTGAAAGCTCCCTCTGCTATCCCGCATAGGGTTAGGAGTGGTGTAATAGCTTTCGCCCCTCCCAGGCACAAGTGGAGTATCTACACCTGAATAGAACTTCAAAGTGGTGCGCGGCATCCTCGTCGGCTGAGTCATGATTCGGCCCCCTCTTCGGGATCAAATGGGCGTTAGCCTTTGACTCAGAATCTTAGCCGTCTTTGGCGTCAACGCTCTCCTGACGCTGGCAGTCACCTGCCGTCGTGCCCGTCAGGGTAGAGTTGCCGCCGCTGTAGCGGAACTTCAAGGCCCAGAGGAAGCCGGTGGCCGCGGTGGTAAGCCCCGAGCCGATAACGTGGATCGGCACCGACCAGCGGGGTACACCCAGCCAGTACTGCATAATGCCAACAATGGCCTGCAGAATGATCGCTGCGATCACCCAGTAGGAGGCTGTCTTGATGCGGTGCTCCAGGTTTAGCGCGAACACGCCCGCCAGCAAGCCAACGGTCAGGCCCAGGTAGAGGTACATGAAACCGGCGTGGATGTGTGCCATGTCGATGAGTGGCACCTGCAGGCGGTGCTCCGGAAGAATTGCCTCGTCGCCCGCGTGCGGACCGGCGCCGGTCACCAGGGTGCCGGTAATCAGGACGATTGCCAGGCTCAGCGCGGATCCGTCGGTGAGAATACGCAGAGGGCGTGGCATCAGGGGATGCATCTCACCATCGTCGGGTTCCCCGATGCGCACCACCAGCTTCGCGGCCAGGAAGACCAGCAGCATGCTGGGTAAGAAGTGCAGGGCAACGGTCCACCACATCAGGTCCATGTGCACGGTGATGCCACCCAGCACGGCCTGGACGATAATGCCGATGCCCTGGATAAAGGCCAGGTGGAGAATCGCGGAGCGCCGCGCCGCGCGCACCACGGCAATGAAGCACACCAGGGCGGCGATGATCAGTACGAACGTCAGCGTTCGGTTGCCGAACTCGATCAGTTGGTGAATCCACGGCGCGGAGCCAGCAACAGGAAACAGAGAGCCCGGGTGGCACTGCGGCCACGTGTCGCAGCCCAAGCCGGAGCCCGTGACGCGCACCAGCGAGCCGGTGAAGGTGATTCCCGTCTGGCAGGCCAACAGGATGATGGCGAAGAGCCGCTGGCGCCGGATCGTCGGCGCGGTAACGGGCCGAGGAAAGCCAAACCTGCGGTCGGCTGCATGTGCAAAGGCGTACAGCTTCAGCAGCGCTCGGACGAAGGGATTTCTCTCCTCCGCGGCGCGTTGTTTCATAGTCTCAAGCACGCCTTTAAGACTATCGGAAGCCCACGTGGCGGGGCTAATTGCGGCTAGGCGTTTCCCGCTAGTCGCTCTCCATGGTGAAACGGAAAAGCTTCAACGCAAAAACCGAACCGATTACGGCCCACACAGCCAGGCTCAAAAGCGCCAACCAGTTGAATCCACCGGCGACCACTGCGGTGTGGAAGCCTTCCATTAGTGCCACCGAGGGTACAGCCATAAGGAGGGCATTCACATCTTCGCCTGCCGGGGTGGTCATAGTGGTGTACACAGCTGCGCCCAGCAGCACGAACCAGATCGTATTGCCCAACGCAAGCACCAGCTCCGAGCTCAGCGTGCCGCCCAGCAGCAGCCCCAGGCTGGTGAAGGCCGCAACTCCGAGCACCGCCGTCACCAAAGCCGCGGGCAGCCCCACGATGTCCGGGCGCCATCCCAGTGCGAACGAGGCAATGGAAAGCACCAACACCTGCAGCAAGACCACGATGCACACTGCAACAACTTTGCCCGCGATCAGCGCCCAGGTGGGCACACCCGCCGCACCGATGCGCTTCAGAGCCCCATAGCGCCGGTCGAAGGCCACCGCGATGGCCTGGCCCGTGAAGCCCGCGCCCATCAGCGCAATAGCCAAAGCCATGGGGAAGATGCGGCTGACTGCGTGGGATGCGTCATCGCCGGGAACCAGCGTCAAACCAACAAGCAGCCCCAGCGGGATGACCATAGAGAGCAATTGCTGCTCCCCGTGGCGCAAGAAGAGCAGCGATTCGATCTTGGCCTGGGCCTTTACGATGTCGCCGGACTTCGCCTGCTGGGGTGCGGGGGCAAAGAATCCTGGCTCGAAGCGGCTGGTGGTACTCATGAGCGGATGTCCTTTCCGGTGATAGAGAGGAAGACGTCCTCCAGCGACTGCCTGTTGACCTCGAGTTGGTTGATCATCACGGATTCATCGGCGAAAGCCTCGGCCACCGCTGCAACCAACTGCGGGCTCAGTTCCTCGGCCTCGATTCTGAAGTGGCGGGGGCGCAGCTCGTCCACCGTCACCGGCATCTCCGCGCGCTTGGCAATGGCCGCGGAGACAGCGGGGAGTGCGGCGTCGGAATCAACCTGCACCGCAAGCCACGCACCGGTGGAGTTCGGGTCACGGCCCGACATCATCTCCTCCGGTGTGCCCGAAGCGACCACGCGACCGGAATCAATGATGACCACCTGGTCGGCCAGCGCCTCAGCCTCGTCCATCAGGTGGGTGGTCAGCACCACCGCCACGCCGTCGCGCTTCAGCGAGGCCACCAGATCCCACACCGCCAGGCGGGACTGGGCGTCCAGGCCGGCGGTCGGCTCGTCCAGGAACACCAGCTCGGGGCGCCCCACCAGTGCGCAGGCCAGACTCAGGCGCTGCTGTTGGCCGCCCGATAGGCGCCGGTAGGGTGTCTTTTCGTGACCGGTCAGCCCGACGGTCTCGAGCAGCCAGTCGGGGTCCAAGGGGTTTTTCGAGTATGACGCCACCAGCCGCAACATCTCGCCCACGCGGATTCCGGGGTACGCGCCACCACCTTGCAGCATTACCCCGATGCGACTGCGGACCTCGTCCGATTCGACGGCCGGATCCTTGCCGAACACACGAATGGTGCCCTCGGTGGGGCGGATGAAGCCCTCGCACATTTCGACGGTCGTGGTCTTGCCAGCGCCATTCGGGCCGAGGAGAGCGAGCACCTGGCCGGCGGCCAGCTCGAGGCTCAGCCCGTCGACGGCGCGGCGCTCGCCGTAGGTTTTGGCTACGTCGCGGAGCTGAAGGACGGAAGAGCTCGCCCGCGCTGGAGCTGCTTGGGTTGCCTGGGTTTCAGGTCTTGTGGTCATGATGTGAAAGTCTAGCCCCCTAGCAGCGTTTTACGTAGTAGCGCCTACTGCTCGCCGGAGTTTATCGGAACGAAACGACAGGGCCTCGGCCAGATCTGCGTTGTGGGCCGCCAGGGCCCGCAGGGCCACAACTGCTACCAGGAAGAACACGAGGCTCATCGCGTAGATGTAGATCACTGTAGAGGTTGGCAGGGAAAGTCCGCGGGGAAGGATGAAGAAGCTGAACACCACCGAGTAGATCACGGCCGTGAGGTGGAACGCGCGCCGGTTCGCCCAAGCGGCGAGGGGAAGGATCGCCCACAGGAGGTACCAGGGGTGCACGACGGGGAAGAAGAGCACCAGGATGAGGGTGGCCACGCCCAGTCCGCCTACGGGGTGGATACGGCCTCGGAAAGAGGCCCACAGCATGCGGACGACCCAGAACGCGCCCACGAGAAGACCGAGGGTGCGGAAGACGATCAGCGCCGAATCGGTGTGATCGCCCAGCCCCAGAACGGCACCGAGCGCTCCAGAAGACAGGCCGAGGGAGGTGGTGATCGACATCCAGGAGATGATCTCCGCTGCGCCACCCTGGGAGGTGATCCAGCCGAAGCCGACCCCGGTGACGAGGGAGAATGCGACGGAGGTTGCAGTTGCGACCACTACGGCGACGGCCGCAGCAGAAAAGAGGTCCACCAGGCGCCCGCCGAACCAGCGGGCGAGTGCTGCACCGGCGAAGCCCAGGCCAATGAAGGCCGTGACTTTGACTAGGCCGGCCATTGCGATCAGGCCAAACCCGCCGATAATGAGTATCCAGCGGCTGGTGAGGGGGCGTTCTTCGTTATCCACGCCGCGCAACACAAGTTCCAGGCCTGCGAGCAGAAGGCCGATCAAGGCAGCTTCGTTGTGGATGCCGCCGACCAGGTGCAGGATCGCCAGCGGATTCAACACGCCCAGCCACAATGCAGCTCCACTCGACACGCCACAACGCCGCGCCAACCGGACGAGGGCCCAACCGCTTAAGGCCAGCCCCAGGATGGCCACCAACCGGTGCAGCACGATGCCGAGGATGATGGAGTTGTCGGTGAGCATGGAGATGACCTCGCCATAGCCCAGCGCCACCGGCCCATAGGGCGCAGGGGAGTGCGCCCACATCAGAGGCACGGAACGGGCTAAGGGGTCGTCGATACCCAGCAGGTCTACGGGTCCGGCACTGTAGGGATCCCAGCCCTTCGCGGCGATCGCTCCCTGCGCCAGATAAGAGTAGATGTCCTGGGTAAACAGTGGCGGGGTGACCATGAGCGGGGTGACCCACACGAAGAATGTGCGCCAATAGGTCCGCACCGGGATTGGGTGATTGGGGCTGCCGGGTGCGGAGACAGCGAAGGTGAACAGCAGCAACCAGCCGTAGACCAGGAAGCCGATGCCCACGAAAACCAGAACGGTGGTGGAGTGCAGCATCCGCGCCAGCGTGTTCACGCCGGGGAAGTCCCAATAGGGGTTGTGGATCACGGGGAACGCGCCGGCGCCCAGGCCGCCGACCGTCACCAGCATGGTGCCGAGGGCCCCCAGGAATACCGCAGCGTAAAGCCGCATGGAAAGCGCGCGGCTCAGGGGCTGGAACTGCAGAGAGCTTTCCGGCACATTGTCGCCCTCGGATTCTGAGTGCAGCTGTGCCGATCGCGACCCCGCCAGGCCCAGGTGGGGCAGTTGCTCCTGGAACCTCCGCCAGGGCGCCAAGAGACGCGACCCCCGAGACGAGCTCGGGTTGGCTGAGGTGGGGGTAGTCATAGGTGCAGATACTACCGAATGTCGCAAGCAATCTTCTTCAGCCATGGCCGTGACCAGCGCCACAGAGAAGACTCAAAGGATTGTCACGAGTTAGGCAGGGTTACCTTAGTAGACAAGCGGGAATATTTACGACACACTTTTGTTGTCTAATCATGTAGGCACAACTTTAAGTTGCGCAGGCGCACTCGAACAGAAGCTAAAGGAGGTTCTAGCGTGGCACAGACATCTGAGGAGCGGGCAACCCAGCCCACTCCAGAGCACGACACGCGGCACCGCATTCTTCTACACGTGCTGCGCCACGGTCCGGTGAGCGCATCGGACATTAGCGAGGCATTTGGGCTAAGCGCCGCCGGCGTTCGGCGTCACTTAGACAACATCGTCTCCGACGGCCTCGCCGAGGTCGTCGAAGCACCTCGTTCCGGGCAACGTGGGCGGCCCGCCAAGCTCTTTAGGCTGACCGACGAAGGCCGGGCGGAGTTTGGACATGATTACGACACGCTCGCCTTGCTGGCTCTGCGTGCTCTTCGCTCTGCAGGAGGAGAGGAAGCGGTGGAGGACTTCGCCGCTCAGCGCATCAACGATCTGCTGGAGGACGTCTCCGACTCCGACGCAGACGTAGCCGCCAAGGCCCAGGCCATTGCCGACGCATTGACCGAGAGGGGCTACGCTGCCACTGTCGGCCACGCAGGCGGTGGCGTACAGATTTGCCGTCATCACTGCCCGATCCAAGATGTCGCTCACGAGTTCCCAGAACTGTGCGCGGCGGAGCACCGGGTGGTTGCAGAGCTGCTGGGACAGCACACTCAACCTTTGGCAACAATCGCCGACGGCAACGGTGTCTGCACCACCTATATTCCGCTTAGAACCATTGACCCTTCCCCCAAGAAGGAAAGTTAAACCATGACTCAAGCTGCACAAACACCTGAAACTAAACCACAGACCGACGAAGAGATCATCGATTCCATCGGCGCGTACGGCTACGGCTGGCACGATTCCGATGTCGCCGGCGCCTCTGCCCGCCGCGGCCTTAACGAGGACGTCGTCCGCGACATCTCCGCGAAGAAGGACGAGCCGGAGTGGATGCTGAAGCGTCGCCTGAAGGCTCTGGATATCTTCGACAAGAAGCCGCTGCCGACGTGGGGCGCGGACCTCAGCGATATCGACTTCGACAACATCAAGTACTTCGTCCGTTCCACCGAGAAGCAGGCTCAGACCTGGGAGGACCTGCCGGAGGACATTAAGAACACCTACGACAAGCTGGGCATCCCGGAGGCCGAGAAGCAGCGCCTGGTCGCTGGCGTGGCCGCCCAGTACGAGTCCGAGGTTGTGTACCACCAGATCCGCGAGGACCTGGAGAAGCAGGGCGTGATCTTCGTCGATACCGATACCGGCCTGCGCGAGTACCCCGAGCTGTTCGAGGAGTACTTCGGCACCGTTATCCCGGCTGGCGACAACAAGTTCTCTGCGCTGAACACGGCCGTCTGGTCCGGTGGTTCCTTCATCTACGTGCCGAAGGGCGTGCACGTGGACATCCCGCTGCAGGCGTACTTCCGCATTAACACCGAGAACATGGGTCAGTTCGAGCGCACGCTGATCATCGTCGACGAGGACGCTTACGTCCACTACGTCGAGGGCTGTACTGCACCGATCTACAAGACCGACTCCCTGCACTCCGCAGTGGTCGAGATCATCGTGAAGAAGGGCGGCCGCTGCCGTTACACCACGATTCAGAACTGGTCGAACAACGTATACAACCTCGTCACCAAGCGCACCAAGTGCGAAGAGGGCGGCACCATGGAGTGGGTCGATGGCAACATCGGCTCGAAGGTGACCATGAAGTACCCGGCCGTCTGGATGACCGGCCCGCACGCGAAGGGCGAGGTGCTCTCCGTGGCTTTCGCCGGCGAGGGGCAGTTCCAGGACACGGGCGCGAAGATGGTGCACATGGCTCCGCACACGAGCTCGAATATCATCTCCAAGTCCGTCGCCCGCGCCGGTGGCCGCGCTGCCTACCGCGGCCTGGTGCAGGTGAACAAGGATGCGCACCACTCCGCATCGAACGTCGAGTGTGACGCGCTGCTGGTCGACTCCATCTCTCGATCGGACACATACCCGTACAACGACATTCGTAACGATCACGTGACGCTTGGCCACGAGGCCACCGTCTCCCAGGTCTCCGAGGATCAGCTGTTCTACCTGATGTCACGTGGCATCGAGGAGGAAGAGGCAATGGCGATGATCGTCCGCGGCTTCGTGGAGCCTATCGCCAAGGAGCTGCCCATGGAGTACGCCCTGGAGCTCAACCGTCTAATCGAACTGCAGATGGAAGGATCGGTGGGTTAAACCAAATGACCACCCAACTCAACGAAACCGAAGCGACTATCACACCGGTTCAGGCTGGTACGGATCACCAGACCAAGGGTGACCGTTTCACCTCTTTCTCGGCCGCGGACTTTGCCGTGCCGCGCGGTAAGGATGAGGATTGGCGCTTCACCCCGCTGCGCGAGCTGCGCGGCCTGCACGATGGCTCGGCCGTAGCTGGCAAGCGCGCTGCCGTCGCCGTCGGTATTTCTGATGATGACGCCCCCAGCGTGGCGGTCGAGCAGTTGGAGCCGGGCGACGAGCGCCTCGGTCGCGCGGGTGCTCCCGTGGATCGTGCCGCAGCCCAGGCGTGGGAGAACACTGAGTCCGCGGACTACGTGCGCATCTCCAAGAATGCGGCGCTGAAGGCTCCGGTGACCATCACCGTCGACGGCCCGGGGGAGGACGAGGTCTCCTACGGCACCCTGGTCGTGGAGCTCGAGCCCCACGCCGAGGCTGTGGTGTTCGTCCGCTACGAGGGTTCCGGCGCACACTCTGACAACGTCGAGTTCGTCGTTGGCACCGGCGCAAAGCTGACCACCGTGGTCTTCGAGGACTGGAACGACGATGCGGTGCACCTGTCGAACTCGCACATCCAAGTTGGCCGCGATGCAACCGTTCGCCACTACTACGCAGCCTTCGGTGGCCACGTGGTGCGCTCCGTGCCACACGTGCGCTACACGGACACCGGTGGCGATGCTGAGCTGCTGGGACTGTACTTCGCGGATGCGGGCCAGTACTTCGAGCAGCGCCTCCTGGTGGATCACTCGATCCGCAACTGCCGCTCCAACGTGCTGTACAAGGGTGCACTGCAGGGCGAGCCGGAGAAGGGCAAGGATGCCCGCGAGGCACGCACGGCGTGGATTGGCGACGTGCTGATCCGCCCGGATGCCACGGGCACCGACACTTACGAGAAGAACAACAACCTGCTGCTGACCTCCGGCGCCCGCGCTGATGCGGTGCCGAACCTGGAGATTCAGACCGGCGAGATCGTCGGCGCAGGCCACGCCGCCACTGTCGGTCGCTTCGATGACGAGCACATGTTCTACCTGCAGTCCCGTGGCATCGACCCGGCTAGCGCCAAGATGCTGATCGTCCGTGGTTTCTTCACCGACGTGATCAAGCGCATTCCGGAAGAGTCCATCCGCGAGCTGCTGGAGGACAAGGTCGAGGCCGAGCTGCAGCACACGGTTCTTTAAATTCATTCCCCCGTCAAAAACCCAAAGAAAGCTTTTTACACACCATGAGCACTCTGGAAATCAAGAATCTGCACGCGCAGGTTGTCCCCGCCGACGAGAACGAGGATCCGAAGCCGATCCTGCACGGCGTGAACCTGACCATCAACTCCGGTGAGACCCACGCCATCATGGGCCCGAACGGCTCCGGCAAGTCCACCCTGTCCTACGCCATCGCGGGCCACCCGCGTTACGAGATCACCGAGGGCGAGGTGCTGCTGGACGGCGAGAACCTGCTGGATATGGAGGTCGACGAACGCGCCCGTGCGGGCCTGTTCCTGGCCATGCAGTACCCGACCGAGGTGCCGGGCGTTTCCATGGCCAACTTCCTGCGTTCTTCCGCCACCGCCGTGCGCGGCGAAGCACCGAAGATCCGCGAGTGGGTCAAGGAGGCACGCGGGGCGATGGAAGAGCTGGCGATTGACCCGTCGTTCTCCGAGCGCTCCATCAACGAGGGCTTCTCCGGTGGCGAGAAGAAGCGCCACGAGATCCTGCAGCTGGGTCTGCTGAAGCCGAAGTTCGCCATCCTGGACGAGACCGACTCCGGCCTGGACGTTGACGCGCTGCGCGTCGTCTCCGACGGCATCAACCGCTACCAGGAGCGCGAGAACGGCGGTGTCCTAATTATTACGCACTACCAGCGCATCCTGAACTACGTGAAGCCCGACCACGTACATGTCTTCGCCGACGGCCGCATCGTGGAGTCCGGCGGCCCGGAGCTGGCTGAACAACTCGAGGCCGAGGGCTACGAGAAGTTCATCTAAGCCTGCGCATTTTCCCCTCCCATCCGTTTACCTCCAACCCGGCTCGTCCCAGCCTGAAATGGGCAGAAAGTGTGAACTTGTGAGTTCCAACAGTCGCCTGGACACCGCGAAGATCCGCAGCGACTTCCCGATTCTCTCGCGCACCGTGCGCGACGGGAAGAAGCTTGTGTATCTGGATTCCGGAGCGACCGCCCAGCGGCCGGTGCAGGTGTTGGATGCGGAGCGGGAGTTTTTGACTACCCATAACGCTCCGGTGCACCGCGGTGCCTACGAAATCGCGGAGGAGGCTACCGAGTCCTACGAATCGGCCCGCGAGGCCATCGCGGCCTTCGTCGGGGCCGAGGACCGGGAGATCGCGTTCACCAAGAACGCCACCGAGGCGCTCAACGAAGTCGCCTACATCCTGGGTGATGCACGGGCGGGGGAGCTGCAGGTCACCGAGGGCGACGAGATCGTCGTCTCCGAGCTGGAGCACCACGCCAACCTGGTCCCGTGGCAGGAGCTCGCACAGCGCACCGGCGCGACCTTGAAGTGGTATTCCGCCACTTCGGATGGCCGCATCGATCTGGAAAGCCTGGAGCTCAGCGAGCGCACCAAGGTGGTTGCGCTGACGCACCAGTCGAACGTCACCGGTGCCATTCTGGACGTCAAGGAGGCCGTGCGCCGAGCCCGCGAAGTTGGGGCGATCTTTGTCTTGGACGCCTGCCAATCCGTACCGCACATGCCCGTGAACTTCCACGAACTGGATGTGGACTTCGCCGCCTTCTCCGGCCACAAGATGCTGGGACCTAACGGCGTCGGCGTCCTTTACGGTAAGGCACAGCACTTCGACCAGCTTCCGCCCTTCTTGACCGGTGGCTCGATGGTGGAGAAGGTCACTATGGAGCGCACGACCTTTACTGAGGCTCCGCAGCGGTTCGAGGCGGGCACGCAGATGACTTCCCAGGTCGTAGGCCTGGGCGCTGCGGTGAAATACCTGGAGGAACTGGGTATGGACAAGGTCGCCGCTCACGAAGCGGAGCTGACGGAGTACGCCCTGGAGCAGCTGCAGACCATCGAGGGCTTGCGCATCATCGGCCCCACCGACTCGCAGGATCGCGGTAGTGCCCTGAGCTTCGTCGTGGAGGGGATCCACCCGCACGATCTCGGCCAGGTAGTCGACGATCAGGGCGTGTGCATCCGCGTAGGCCACCACTGCGCGTGGCCGGTGCACACGTGCATGGATGTGCAGGCTACCGCCCGCGCCAGCTTCTACATCTACAATGACCTTTCGGAAGTCGACGCGCTGGTCGTCGCCATCCGCAAGGCGCAAGAGTTCTTCGGCGCGGCGTAGAAAGCCTAAAAGGTACAGCACAGCGTAGAAGTAACAGCGCAGAATCGGCGATTGAGGAAAGTACTAGAGGATACTAGGGCCCTATGAAACTTGAGCAGATGTACCAGGAAGTGATCCTGGACCACTACAAGCACCCGCAGCACGCGGGGTTGCGCGAGCCCTTCGAGGCCGAAGTGCACCATGTGAACACCTCGTGTGGCGACGAACTCACGCTGCGCCTGCACCTCAGCGAGGACAACCAGACGGTCGAGGACATCTCCTACGACGCTGTGGGCTGCTCCATTAGCCAGGCCTCCACGTCCGTCATGGCCGAGGAGCTGGTCGGCCGGCCCGTTGCGGAAGCCTTCGCCAAACTGGCGGAGTTCGAGCGCATGGTCACCTCCCGTGGCAAGGTCGAAGGCGACGACGAGATCATCGGCGACGGCATTGCCTTCGCGGGTGTCTCCAAGTACCCCGCCCGCGTGAAGTGCGCCCTGCTGGGCTGGAAGGCCTTCGAGGCCGCTGCCACCGAGGCTGGCGTGAGCGCTAACACCAACACAGAGTAAGGAACACACCATGACTGAGAACGCAGAACCCACCGCCCCGGAGATGGACCCCTCGCCGCTGGACAAGGCTCCGGAGGGCCCGTCGGAGCGCAGCCCGGAGGACATGGCGCTGGCCGGCAAGGTCGAGGAGCACCTGCTGGACGTTATCGACCCGGAGCTCGGCATCAACGTCATCGATCTGGGGCTGGTCTACGACATTTGGATCGAGGACAAGACCGCGGTTCTGAACATGACTCTGACCTCCCCGGCCTGCCCGCTGCAGGACGTGCTGGAGGATCAGGCGCGCGATGCTGTGATCAACAACGTCGACGAGGTTTCCGACCTGCAGATCAACTGGGTGTGGACCCCGGCCTGGGGCCCGCACATGATCAACGAAGAAGGCCGCGAGCAGCTGCGTTTCCTCGGCTTCACAGTCTAGGCCGAGTACATCCTCTGCCAC
>NZ_CALLDG010000082.1 GCF_937999985.1 uncultured Corynebacterium sp. | reverse complement strand
TACTCCCCACTAGTCGGTAACTGATTTCTCAGTCCAACTAATGGGGAGCAGTTCACCCTAGATCGCCGCGGGGCTTCTTCTATCCTCTCGCCCTTTCGTTTTTCTTTAGGTAAGGGTAAGTTAACTCCCACTATGACCTCGAACCCAATTACCCTGAACACCCCAGCGAACATTTCCGCTTACCGCGCAGCCTTCTCTGACCACCAACTTCTGGCCACCCCTTCTGATCCACACCACCGAATCATCTGCGCCACTGTTTATGACGTCAGCACCCCAGCAGAAAACCTGCAACGGATTGTCATCCACTCCCCCGAACTAGTCGGCTTTCAGCTTTCCGGCCCTGACGAATTCTTTGGCCTCTTTATGCCCGCTAGGTCCGGCGCGGGTCTCCATTTACCCCACCACGGTGGTGGCGCCAATATCCGCGCGAGCGTTGCAGCCATGCCGGAGACCCAACGCCCAAATCTACGTTGGTACACCGTTCGCTCACTCGATCCCGAGTGCGGACAGATAACTTTCGACGTGGCGACTCACGGCGTCAAAAATCCAAAGGATGAACACGTCGGACCAGGGCTCGCCTGGGCTCTTGCAACTCGTGTTGGCGACCAGGTAGGCATCTGGACATGCCAGGGTCTCTGGCACCGCGCGCAAAGTTCACAAACACTTATCGCAGACCCTTCTGCCGCACCTTCCATTCGCGCCATCTTGGAATACACGCAAGCTTTCGCCCAGGAACAGTTGTGCGACATGCACCTCGTGGTTGTCGCCGAGAACCACGACGACCTCGAGCCGTCCCTCGTCGCCGACTGGGAGAGCAAACTGGGCAGCCTAGAAGTGCTGTTTAGCGCAGCAACGGACTTCAGCACGGCAGTGATGTCCCACCTGCGGCAATTGGACCGTGCTGAACACCCTGCAACTCAGTCAAAGTACGTCTGGGTCGCGGGTGAAGGACAACTCTGCAAGGATGTTCGGCATCACGCGATTCACGCTTGGGGCCTCGCTAGCGAATCTGTGCAGTGGTGCCCCTATTGGTTCCTCGGGAGGGCTAGGCCTTAGGCCCTCCACTCAAGAACCCTGTGACGGGTACGCAACGATCCCTCGCGGCACGATGACCGGAGCCGTACCGCGGGGATCTTCCCACACCTCGGCTTTTAGGCCATATGCCTCGCGCAACACATCCACCGTCAGAGCTTCCTTTGGGGAACCCTCGGCGATCTTTCTCCCATCCTTCATGACGATCATCTCGTCGCTAAAGGTTCCCGCCAGGCCAAGATCATGAAGCACGGTAATCACCGTCTTGCCCTGAAGGGCCAGCTCGCGCACGATGCCGAGAATCTCCATCGCATGCGCCGGATCCAGGTACGTAGTCGGTTCGTCCAGTAACACGATTGGCGTATCTTGCGCCAGCACCATCGCCATCCAGACGCGCTGTCGTTGGCCGCCGGATAGCTCCGCCACGTCGCGGGCAACAAGATGGTCAACCTTCGTCTTCTTCAGCGCCTCGCGCACTTTTTCTTTATCTTCTGACGCCGTCGCTCCCCCACCCCAGAGCGATCGACGATAAGGGTGCCGTCCGCGTTCCACGAGTTCTCCAACGGTCAACCCCGCCGGACACAGCGGGTGTTGTGGCAAAAGCGCAATTAGTTGGGCGGCTTCGCGCGACCGCAAACTATGCACGTCTTTCTCCTGGGCAAGTACCTGCCCTTCGGTGGGCGCAAGCAGCCGAGAAAGCGTCTTGAGCAACGTCGACTTGCCACAACCATTGGGGCCTAAGAGCGTGGTGACCTTCCCGGGCTCTGCATTAAAAGACACGTCTTTAACAATGCTTGGGCCGTCGTTGTAGCCCACGGTGACGTGATCAACACGAACGTTCATTGAACCATTCCTTTCAGAGTTCCGCGACGGGCCGCCAGCCAGACAAGCAACACCAACGCGGGGCCACCGATAATGGCGGTAACCAAACCCACAGGGGATGTAAATGGCAGTGCGCCCGCCACGACGGCGCACGCAGCTAATAGAGCAGCGCCTGCAAAAGTAGAGCACAACGGATGGGGCGTGGGCGTTCCGGCCACCAGCTTGGCCAGCTGAGGAGCCAACAGTGCCACGAATCCAATTGGGCCGACAAAGGAAACCACCACCGCGACAATGCCCGTTGCGGCAATGAGCAAAATAGCGCGCACCCTCGTGACATTTACTCCAAGTGTGGACGCGGTGGCGTCATCATGAGAAAGAAGAGGAACGTCGCGCGTAACGCAGAGGCCTAAAACTACGAAGGGCAACAAGCCCAACACCATAGGCAACAAAGCCTCCGTACGCACAAAGCCGGTAGACCCAGCGAGCCAAGTTTGGGCATCAGTGGCACGAGTTAAGTCAGCTCTGAGCAGGAGATACTGCACTAAAGATTGCGTGAGGAAAGACAGCGCCAGGCCGATGACCACTACGCGCTGCGACGTTCCGAAACCACCGAGTAGAACGAGCAAACCAACGATCACTAGTGCGCCAACCAAAGCGAGTGCAGCACGCCACCAGAACGTCGGCACCCCCTCACTCCATGCGGGGCGGGTAACCACGGTGCCCGCTACAACCAGAACCGCTGCGCCACCGGAGACACCGAGAATGTCCGGGCTGGCCAGCGGATTGCGAGCCATGGTTTGGGTCCACGCGCCGGCCAGCCCCAGCGCCGCGCCGACCAGAACAGTAGCGATTGCTACAGGCAGGCGGAGATCCCACACCACGTTGATTGCTTGCTGCGTGCCCCCACCGGTGAGAACATCGATGACTTCCATCGGGCTAAGCTTCACCGCACCTTGCCCCAGGATTAAGCAATAACAAAGAGCCGCTATAAGGGCGAACCCCGATGTGGCTGCCAGGATGCGTCTATTTCGCGATCGCTTGATACTACGGATAGACGTCATATCGCTCATATCGCCAGCTCCGAGTCATTCGAGGTCGGTGAGCTCTTCTTACGCCGTACCGCCAGAATCATCACTGGGGCACCGACAATAGCTAGGACAATGGACATTTCCAGCTCATTAGGCTGCAAGACGAAGCGCCCCACAATATCAGCAAGCAGTACAGCCGCGCCACCGACGATGCCAGTTGGTAGCAAGAGGCGGGTAAGCGCCGGGCCAGTGAACGGGCGCAGTAGGTGTGGCACGGCGAAGCCCACGAATGTCACAAGTCCCACGGTGGCAGTCGCGGAACCGGCGAGGATGATCACCGCTGCGGCAGCCAACAAGCGGGTTCTCGTGGGCGAGCTGCCAAGGGAACGGGCGGAATCCTCGCCCATCGCAAGTAGATCCAGCGGGCGTGCTGCAAGCGCACCACATAGAGCACCTAGTGCTAGACCTAAAGCAGCTAAGGCCACGTCTTCCATACCCCGCCCAGCCGTGGAGCCGACAGTCCAGCGGCGGAGCCCTTCCAGGGTGTCGGAAGAATAGAGGCTCAGCATGTTCGTGGCCGCTTGCAGGGCAAAGGTAACTCCCACGCCCACGAGTACCAGAGTTAGCGGGTTACTCGATACGCGGGAAATCAACAGCACGATTAAGGCAGCGACGGCCGCCCCGACGAGCCCTACAAGTGTCCGCTCCCCGACCGTCGCTGCCCAGCCCAAGGTCAGTGCCGCAGCGACTGCGAAACTTGCTCCAGCGTTCACGCCGATAATGCCGGGATCTGCCAGGGGGTTGCGGGTCCAACTCTGAGCAATGGCACCCGCCATAGCCAGGGCCGCACCTGTGACCACAGCCAAGAGAGTGCGTGGAACGCGCAGGTCCCAAATGATGCCGGACTGTTCAGCATTAATCCCGGACTGTGCGGACGGGTGCGGACCATGCATGAGGATGCTGGTCACCTCGCCAATGGAAAGATCTTTGGAACCCAAGTACAGGGAAGCGAGCAGAAGCAGTGCCAAACCAACGAGTGCGGCCAAAGTAAGCAAACGCCGGGAAAACACCAAAGAATGTCGAGTTCTTGACGCAGACACTTTCAACTAGATTGCGTCAGAGAACTTGTCGACTGCCCAAGGGATGGTCAATGGGTTCGGCATACTCATTGCATTGCCCACGTTTTCGTTCATCCAGCGGACCTTGCCTTCGCGTACAACGTCCAGCTTGCTGAATGTTGGATCCTTCTTCAAGGTATCGGCGGCACCCTGGTAATCAAGGACGAAGAGATAATCGACGTTGTTGAGGTCGCTGTAGTTCTCAGGTGCGATGTCGCGGTAAAACTCGCCCCCGTTACCTTCGAGCTCCTTTGGGATCTCGAAGCCCAGGCTCTCGATAAACTGCCCACGGCCATCACCGGAGGTGTACAGGCCGATCTTTCCCTGATAAGGCATGACGATAGCCGCACGCTTGCCCTTGAGTTCAGGATGCTGCTTTTGGAAATCATCGAAAGCCTTCTGCGTTTCCTTGACAAGCTTGTCGCCTTCTTCTTGCTTGTCTACAGCGCCGGCGATCTGGTTGACCTGATCCCGCCATGGAATCTGCCAGTCCGTCGCACCGTCTGGCTTCACGGTGGTGGGGGCAATGTCATTGAGCGCCTTCTTCGCCTGCGTGTCCACGGCGGAGTTCACCGCAATGATCTTGTCCGGATCAGCGGCAGAGATCTTCTCCAGGATCTCAGCAGTGAATCCATTGGCAGTACCGTAAACCACCTCAGGCTTGTTGTCGC
>NZ_CALLDG010000081.1 GCF_937999985.1 uncultured Corynebacterium sp. | reverse complement strand
CCCCCAACCGACGGTTGAGGCGCCTCTGCAGAAAGAGTCCAAAAGTGGCCCTTTCCGCTCCTATTTCTTTATTGGCACGCTGATTCTTATCATCTGCGCGCTCGTTATCCTGCTTCTCGTAATGTGGCTGGGCTTGGGCCTAGAAAATGAAAGCGCACGCTTGGGCGAAGGTGCGCTTTCTATGTTGCTGGCTGACTAAACCCCAGCTCCAGCCTATTACGGTTGCTTACTTCTTGCGCTTTCCGGTGACCAGACCGACAATGAAGATCAGGATGCAGGCGCCCAACAGGCAGGTCAGGAAGCTCCAGATCCAGCCGCCGCTGCCGACTCCCAGCAGGCCGAGGACCCAGCCGCCCAGGAAGCCGCCGATAATGCCGACGATGATGTTAAGGAAGAAGCCCATCTGCTCGTCGGTACCCATGATCTTGGAACCGATCCAACCAGCCAGGCCACCGATGATAACCCAGCCGATCATGCCCAATGGCGGAACTGCAGAGCCTTCAGCGAGTAGGAAAGTGTTTGCCGCAAAAGTTTCAGTAATCATGCTGCCCAGTCTACCAATCGTGAGCAGGAAACTCTACGGCGAGAACTCCACGTACCCAGATTTCCCCAATCCAATTGGCAGCTTCTTCACATATATGTATAGTCACGTTCGTGAATCGATCTCTTAGTTCCTTCTTGTCTTACTTTCAGCGCATTGCTGTAGCGCTGTCGCTGGTGCTGGCCACCGCGTTCGGAACCGCGGGCGTTGCTACCTACAACGCCCCGGAGGCAAACGCTGCCCCGCAGGGCTCTGTCCCCCAGCTGCCTCCCATGCCGCAGCTGCCTCCCATGCCGGAGCTACCGCCGCTGCCCGCTGGCTCCGCTGACCTGCAGCGCATGCTCCAGCCCCCGGCTCCGGGTAAGCCGGCTGGCCCGCAGCGCGTCAACACGGCCAAGCCTGCCCCGCGTGTTGGCAACGGCCACCAGACCAGCGTGTACACCCGTTCCGCCGGCTACAACCGTCGCTACATCTTGGAGATGCCGACGCACTACAACCCGGCGCGCCCCACTCCGGTGATCTTCGGCTTCGACGGCTGGCGCGATACCCCGGAGAACTTCCGCCGCTACTCCCGCCTGTACGAGACCGGTGCTCGCCAGCAGGCCATCAAGATCTTCCCGGAGTCCATCAAGCACGGCTGGGAGGGTGCCCCTTACGCAGTGGTGAAGGGCGGCACTGATCTGAAGTTCATTCTGCAGATCATCGATGAGATCGACCGTACTTACAACATCGACCGTGGCCGCATCTACGCCACCGGTCACTCCAACGGCGGCGGCATGACTGCCGTCGTGGCTTGCCACCTGCCGCACGTCTTCGCTGGCGCCGCTGCCGTCGGCGGTGCTTACTACGATCCGGTGAACATGGGCTGCAAGAACCGCGCGATCCCGTTCCTGATCATGCATGGCCGTGGCGACACGATGATGAAGATCAACGGTGGCTACCGCCACAACGGCGCCCACTACCTGGCTGTTCGCGACCTGGTGGGTAGCTACGCGAAGCGTAACGGCTGTGGCTACCCGCCGCGCGTCACCCACATCCGGGGCGGCGAGCGCCACGTGTTCCCCTGCGCCCGCAAGGAGCTGCAGCTGATCCTGAACCCGCAGAACCACACCTGGAACCGCGTTCCGGATGCTTCCCAGGAGGTTTGGAACTTCCTGTCGCGCCAGCGCCTCTAGCGCGACCGGCTAGTTAGCCGGCGCCTTAGCTCTCCAGCTGGGGTGCCAGCCAATCTCGGAGCACAACCGCATGGTTGTGCTCTTTTTCTTTCGCGGCATACAGCAGCAGGAGTTCCGGAGCGCCTTCATCGGCCGCCCGCTCCTGGTAGTCGCGCAATTCGGTCAGGGCATCGTCCAGTTCCCCTGCGGCTTTCCGTTCCTCCAGCTCCGCCACGTACTTCTCACGGAACTCAGCAAAGCTCAAGCCATTGTGGAACTCTCGGCGCAGGTCGCTGCTGGGCGTTAGTTCTTTCGGCCAGCCGGCCAAATCTAGGCTTTCTTTCTTGACGCCCCTAGGCCACAACCGGTCCACTAAATACAGACCTTGGCGCTGTCGGTCGCGCCAGTTGTACACGCGGTCGATGTCCATGCGGTTTCCTCTCTAGGAGAAACGGCCGAGGCAGTGCAGCGCTTCGTCGTACATACCCTGTACGACCTCACCGGCGGGCACCTCTGCCCGCAGCAGTTCCACGCCCTGCCCCGCATGCAGCTTCAGCTCGTCGGCAAAGTCCCCGCCCTCGGCGCGGGCCGCGATCAGTTCCTCGTCGGTGACCTCCCCCGCTTCGGACAGCGGGCGATACACATCCACGAATGCATTGCGCACGGTGCGGGTGGGCCACTGCTCCGTATCCCACTTTTGCTTTTCGGCGCGGTCGTAGATGTCGGTCAGCACGGTCCGGCTGGCCGTGGCCTTGATCGCAGCCTGTCGCAGCTCAGGCGCCCCGGCGGCTTCCGGGGAGGCCAGCAGTGCGGTGCCAACCCATGCTGCGTCAGCGCCTGCCACCAACACGGAGGCCACGCCCCTGCCTGTGGCGATGCCACCCGCGGCAGCGATCGGCACACCCGGCGCGTTGACCTGCATGTATTCCATCACGATCTGCAGCAGCGGCAGCGTACCGATGCGGCCGGTGTGCCCGCCGGCGTCCGTTCCCTGTACACACACGGCGTCTACACCCGCGGCCAGTGCCTGACGCAACTGCGCCATGGTGTTGATGGGAGCCACTACGGAGATCCCCGCCTGGTGGGCGCGGTCCACGTAGGGCTTGGGGTCGCCGAAGCCCAGGCTTACCACCTTCGGCTTGGCCTCTAACACTGCATCGAACTGGGCCGGATTGTCTTCCAGCGCCCACACCATCAGGCCGATTCCGTAGGGGCCAGCCTCTGCGGCGATACGTGCATTCTCCAGGATCCATTCGGGTTTGGTTCCCGCGCCTGCGCCGAACATCCCCAATCCGCCGGCACGGCTCACGGCGGCTGCCAGGTTGCCGTCGGAGCGTCCCGCCATCGGAGCCCCAATGATGGGCTTATCGATTCCCCATAGTCTGGTTAACCGGGTATCGATGCATTCAACCATGGAACAGATGCCTCCTCATGGTTTTGGATTGGCAAAGTAGTTGGGTCTGGTTGCCACCCTAGTCCTACTTCTGATTCATTTGCGAAACTGCTCCCCTTATACCCGCGTAGAGTTATGGGCATGTCGAAGAAGAATCAGCTGAACAAGCTCAAGCCCACCGCCTCCCTGAAGCCCGCTAAGGAAGTCAACACCGCGTCCGTCGTCATCGCTGGCCTGGTCGGTGGCTGGCTGACCGCCCGCGAGACGGGTATTCGCCCACTAGGTGGCGTGATTCTGGCCGCTGCAGGTGGCTACGCTGCCCGCTCTTGGAACGCTAAGGCTGGCGCGGGTGTTGCCACGGGCCTGACCGCCGGATACCTTGCCGCGTTTGGCCTTTCCCACCCGCTGGCTAAGAAGATCGGCGCCTGGCCTGCTGTTCTGACCGTCACCACCGCCGCCGCAGGCGCTGCGTGTGTCCTGTCCGACCTGCGCTAACGAGCTCTATCTTTAGAGCTCTTTAAATTATTGACGCCACAGCCTGGCCCACCACCGCCTGAGCCATCGCCTCTAGCTCCGCCAGGTGGGGTTCAATATCTCCCGTGAACTCGACGGGTTCAGCCACCGTTTCCCATTCCAGCCCCGTGAGAATGGAGCGCATGGCTTTCTCCGCGCCCGTCGTATCGTAGCCACCCCGGATCCACCAGCTGGTCGGGGTGGCTTTCTTCTCTTCGAGGACGGGCACGTAGACCGTGTCGAAGTAGTGCTTCAGGGCTCCGGAGATGTATCCGAAGTTGGCGGTGGTGCCCAGGATTACAGCGTCTGCTTCGCGGAGCTCCTCCACATCCGGCTCCAGGGCCTGGCGTTCCAGCACCTGCACGGCGGGCTGGCCTGCGCCCTCGCCTGGCTCCCCGCCTGCGGCTTCGCCCAGCTCGGCGTTCACTTCCTCCGCGGCGGCGCGCGCTGCCGCGAGTACCGTGTCGGCGAGTTTCTGCGCCTTCGCGGTCGGACTGTGGTGGACGACGAGGACCGTTACTGGTTTTTCGCTGGTGACGTTCTCGCTCATGGTGTCAACGCTACCGACCCTGCAGGGTTGGATGGGGTATTCCAGGCAAAGGGAAGCGTGGGCGTCCAAAAATAGTTAGGGTGGGAAACATGCATGCAGCACCGATTATCCTTCCGTATCAGGGCAAGACGCCGAGGATCCACCGCAGCGCGATGATCTCCCCAGGCGTGACGATCATTGGGGATGTGGAAATCGGGGCGGATTCCTCCGTGTTCTACGGGTGCGTGCTGCGCGGTGACGTGGGCGCGATCCGCATCGGCGAGCGGACGAACGTGCAGGATAACTCCGTGATGCACGTGGAGCGTGGCCAAGAATGCGTGCTGGAGGACGATGTGACCATCGGCCACCAGGCGCTGGTTCACTCCTCGCATGTGGGGGCGGGAACACTGATTGGCATGCAATCGGCACTGCTATCGGGTTCCACTATTGGAAGTGGCAGCCTCGTCGCCGCAGGTGCAGTGGTGCTGGAGGGGCAGCAGATTCCGGCGGGATTCTTGGCCGCTGGCCTGCCCGCGAAGGTGCGCCGCGAACTGACGGAGGAAGAGCGCCAGGGCTTCATCGCCCACGCGGCGCGCTATGTAGAAACTGCCCGTAACCAGGCCAGCGCTGCGGAAGCGCTGTCTTTGGAGGACGTGCACTTCGAATAGCCCCCTGTGGTGGCCAAGTGTGATCGCCGCTTCGCTTTGCGCCTTCTCGGGTGAGTCGTTTCGATATTTTTCCCGCTGCTCAATAGACTTATCCGAGTTATGGCACAGGGAAATTCTTCGGCGGACGATAACGCAGCCAAGAAGGCAGAGCAGTCGAACGCCACAAAGGCAAAACAACCAGCTAAGTCCGGCGCACGTTCCAGCACGATGCGCTACGACATCGAAGGCCTGCGCGGTCTGGCCATCGGCCTGGTCGTGATCTTCCACGTCTTCGTCGGCAAAGTCAGCTCCGGCGTGGACGTTTTCTTGCTGCTCGGCGGCATCTTCTTCTTCGGCAGCCAGCTGCGCAACGCGCAGAACCCGAAGGGGCTTACCTTCATTCAGTCGCTGATCCGCATCATCCGGCGACTATTCCCGCTGCTGGCAGTGGTAGTCGCCAGCGTGTTGGCGGCTTCGCTACTTCTAATGAATCGCCTGGTGCACGTGCAGATGGCAAAGGATGCAGTGGCTTCCCTGGGCTACTACATCAACTGGCAGCTGGCGTACTCCGGCCGTGAATACACCTCTGTGCGCACCACCGTCAGCCCTTTCCAACACCTGTGGTCCATGTCGGCGCAGCTGCAGATTTACGTAGCATCCCTGGTGGTCGTTACCCTGCTTGCCCTCATCTTCCGGAAGTACGCACGCCCGGCCCTACTGGTTGTGCTCACCGCCGCGACGGTGCTTTCTTTCGCCTACGCCACGTACTTCCACTTTGAAGACCAGACCATCAACTACTACTCCACGCTGAGCCGCTTCTGGGAGATTGGCCTGGGTGGCCTGCTGGGCATGCTGTTGCTACGCCGCGACGCGAACGGCAATCCGGTGCTGCGCCCGATGGGCCGCTGGACCCGCACCGTGATGGGCATTGTCGGCCTGGGCATGATCATCAGCACCGGCCTCTTCCTGGACGGCGCGGACCAGTTCCCCGGCCCGTGGACGCTGCTCCCGCTGGGCGGCGCCCTGCTGGTGGTTCTTTCCGGCCACTCCGGCGAGCCCGTCGGCGTGACCCGACTACTGTTGACGCGCCCATTCCAATTCCTGGGCCGCATCAGCTACGCCCTGTACGTCTGGCACTGGCCGATTCTGGTGCTGTGCGTCTACTACTTCAACGTTCCCAAGGTCAGCCCCGCCCTGGGTGCAGCCGTGATCGCAGCCAGCGTGGTGCTGGCCTGGCTCTCCAACAAGCTGATCGAGCGCCCCCTGCGCCAAGGCAAGAAGCCCGAGCGTAACTGGGTGCTGCTCAGCCCGAAGTACTGGGCAAAGTCCCTGTCCGCCTGGCCGAAGGCCGTCTACGCCGTACTGATTCTGGTGCTCGCTGGGTCTGTGGTGGCGTCACCAAAGTATCTACAACACCGCGAGGATGTGAACAGCGATCAGCTGTGGGACCTGGCCGCAGATAGGTCGATCTACCCCGGCGCGGCGAGCTTCCTGGTGAACGCCCCCGTGCCGGAGAACATGCCAATCGTGCCGCCGCTGGAGGACTTCCACGCCCTGCTGCCGCCAACGCAGCCCGATGGTTGCCAGATCGGTTTCGATAGCGATGCTTTGATCCTGACGAAGAATTTCAACCGTTCCGACGAGGAATGCGCGTATGGCGACGTCAATTCCGACAAGACCATCTATGTGATCGGCGGCTCGCACTCCGAGCACTACATTCCGGCGCTGGACATCGTGGGCCGCAACCGGCACGTGAAGATGATCCCGCTGCTGAAGATGGGCTGCCCGGTAAACGCCAAGATCACGCGCGTCAATGGCGAAGAGTACCCCTCCTGCCTCAGTTGGTCGGAGAAGGTCGTGGACTACATCAAGGAGAATCCGCCGACAGAGGGCATCTTCATGACCGGTACGCGCCCAACTTCGATCGGCGGCGCTGGCCCGGAGCAAGTGCCGCAGGAGTACAGGGATCTGGTGCAGAGCTTCACGAACCAGGGCATCCACAGCTGGCTGATGCGCGATAACCCGTGGCAGACCACTGACAAGGGTGCACCCCGCGACATGCGCGCCTGCGTTGCCGAGATGATGGAAGGCAAGCAAGGCGAGGTTGCGGAGAACGAGGACTTCCCCGGCCTAGCTAACCCCGGCCGCCCGAACTTCGACGAGGTGCTAGCCATCAACGCCGAGTGCGGCCAGAGCGTCTGGGATTCCCTGCTGCCTGTGGATCCCTCCATCGAGGCGTACAAGGGTATGGACGTGACCCTCATGGATCTGACGGCCGCGATCTGCCGCGAGGATTGGTGCCCGTCCATCATCGGCAACATGGCGGTCTACCGCGATGCGCACCACTTCAACAACATCTTCGCGGAGACGCTGGCTCCGGAGATCGAGGCGCAGATGTTCGACCCGAACCACAAGATTCCGCCGATGAACGCCGGCCTAATGCCGAAGAACAACCAGCAGGCTCCGCCGAATCCGCAGAACTAGCGGGCGCTAGTCGGGCTAACGCTAGTCGGCGCCCTCCGCAGCCTCCACCAGCAGCGGCGCCCCGTTCGCCGCGGTGGTGCGCAGAGACCATGTGCACATATCCGTTAGGTCGGTGCGCGCGGGCGAGATCTCCACGATGGGCGTGCCGCGCTGGGCCGCGATCGCGGGCAGGCCTGCGGCGGGCCACACCACGCCCGACGTGCCAATGATCACCACCAGATCCGCCGCCCGCATTGCCTCCTCGGCGGCTTGCCACTCGCGGTGCGGCAGCGGCTCGCCGAACCACACCACGCCCGGTCGCACCGGGTTCCCACACAGCGAGCACGTCGGCGGCGTGGCTCGCTCCACCTGCTTCTCGGGCAGATCCGGCATCCGCGCGGGCTTACTGCAGATGCTGCAGCGGTAACTAAACAGGCTGCCGTGCAGATGCGCCACGTTCTTACTGCCGCCACGCTCGTGCAGGTCGTCGATGTTCTGGGTTGTTACATGTACGGTGACGCCCCCTCGTTCCGCCCACTCACCTATCGCCCGGTGCCCCGCGTTTGCCTCTGCGCGGCGGCATAGCACCGCCCGCCACAGATACCAGGCAAGCATGGGCTCGGGATCCTTCGCCCAGGAATCCAAGGTGGCCATCGCCCGGGGATCAACATGCGACCAGATGCCGGTCTGCGCGTCGCGGAAGGTATCCAAACCGGAATCGGCGGACATGCCCGCCCCGGTGAACACCTCCACGTACTTGGCGCCGCGCACTGTGGCGACAAGACCCTCCGGCAGATCCTCCAACTTCAGCGGTTGGAGAGCATCGGAGGTGGACTGCGGGCTGGCGATCACGGTGACCATGCCCCCAGACTAGCCGGGCCAGAAAACAGCACATTTTGTTCTCCGGCCAGTAAACTCAAAGCTGAATATTGGCTAAGACCGGAGGCGCACATGTCGGATACGACAACTTGGACGATCGACTGGATTACAAAGGACAAAGTCGAAGCTATCGCCCGCAAGAGCTTTGCGGGAGCCATTAGAAGAATCAAGGCTAAGCAAAAGAAGAATCTCCAGACGGATCCAACGCTCGTCATCGCACTCAATGCATTGCTTGACATGCCTTATAAAGACGTAATTCGTATCGCTGACGATGTATCAATCGTAAAAACCCTGCAGAATGCTATCGGTGATTTTCATCAGGCAGTTCTTGGAGCAGCCCATGGTTGGAACGATTCCGGAAGCAGCGGTGGAGTTTTCGACATCTACTCTGATGAGAAGGTTCCCCTGGCTGGGGATCGCAATGTCGTGGCAGAAGTAAAGATGCGCTACAACACGATTAAGGCCTCGGATGAAGCCAAGACCTGGGACAAACTAAAGGACGCAGTCAACTCAAGGGGTGGAAGTTCTCAATGCGTCGCATATCTGATTCAGATTGTCCCGAAAACTCAGGAATCATACGACCGCCCCTGGAAGGTTTCCGGTCGCAATCAACTACCATATATTCGCTGTATTGATGGCACCACTGCCTACCATCTCGTAACGGGAGAGCCCGACGCACTGAACCAGTTACTCCATGCACTCCCTGCGATCCTTAAAAAAATCATTCAAGATCCCTCTGACTTGGATATAGACCAAACCAGTTTGATCACTGATGTCTATATCGACCAATCGATACAGAAGAGCCTTCCACCCCGGTCGGCACTAGTCGAAGATAGTCGCTAGTACCTTTTCCTCAGGCTTAGCCTCTTCGTAGCCCTCGGGTACTTCACCGTCAAGCATCGCTTGGATACCGATTCCGACGTGGTAGGCCAAATTCACTGGCACAGCGTTGCCAATTTGCTTGTACTGCTGCGAAACACTTCCCTGGAAATCCCACTCATCGGGGAAGGACTGAATGCGTGCATACTCTCGCACGTTCAATGGCCTCGTTTCACTCGGGTGGCATCGCTCCGTCTGCTTCTGCGCTGGATTACATGTAAGCGTCAAAGACGGTTCATCCCAGGAAAGCCTACGAGCCATCCCAGTTTTCCCGCCGCCTAGGAAGAAGCTTGCCTTCATATACGACCGCTGAATATCTTCGGGGAGGTCGCGCCAGTTTCCTCCTTCTGGAACGCGTTCCATCACCTCGTGCTTCCAGTCGTTGTATTCCATTCCCGGCCCGGCCGGGACATCAGAAATAGTCTCCCTGAGGGAAAGCGTGTAGTTTTTCTCCTTCGGGAAGAGAACCGGCAGATCAAGATCTCCGCGTACTGCCAAAATAATCAAGCGTTCACGCTTCTGAGCCACGTCTAGGTATTGTGCTCGCAACAATCTGTAGGCCACTTTGTAACCAAGATCTTGAAGGATTCCAATCATGGTTCTCAAGGTTCGCCCGTTGTCGTGCTTTAGCAGCCCTCGAACATTTTCGCCCATAGCCACCTTCGGACGTGTTTCCCCTACGATCCGTGCGAATTCGTGAAACAGAGTACCGCGGGTGTCCGCGAAGCCCTTCTTGTTTCCTGCATAGCTAAATGCCTGGCATGGAAACCCGCCCTCAACAAGATCCAAATCCGGATAGCTATTGTCAAATGTGAGTTCATGAACGTCACCTTCGACAACATTCCATTCTGGACGATTAGCTCGTAGGGTTTGCGCAGCCCATTTGTCGATTTCATTAACTAGAACGTGCTCAAATCCTGCATTTTCAAGACCAAGCGCTGTCCCCCCGGCACCTGCGAAAAGATCGATAGCGGTGCGTCCGGTCGGTTTACTTTCAAAGACTTGAAAGCCTCGGCCAGTAGACTCCCCGCTAAGTTTCTTTGCTAGAAGTTCAATCTCATCGAAATCAAACTCTCGTTGACCACGAGCATTTCGGTAAGCCTTTACCAGACCTTTTTTCTCCCAGCGTCGGATCGTGTCTACCGAAACGTCCAGCTTGGTCGCTGCTTCCGAAATCTGGATTAAGCTCATTTTCCGCCCACCTGTCTGACCTATGCAATGGTTACCATAACTCTAGCCAGTCCTTAAGTCTCGGAGCAAACGTGCACTTCGATCCACATTCCGTTGACGCCACCCCTCCACCAACTGAAGTTTTCACGCGCGCGCAACCCACGCAGTCCTCTATAGTCAGTTGCATAAGCACGGCCACGGCAGACGTGGGCGTCATTAAGAAAAAACTCGCAGAAAGGCCAACAACGCCATGATCGTCACTACCACCAACACCGTCGAGGGCCACACCATTGGGCAGTACCTGCGCATCGTCTCGGGCGAGACGGTGGCCGGTATCAACATGTTCAAGGACATCGGCGCGGGCTTCCGCAACATCACCGGTGGCCGTTCCTCCGCATACGAGGGCGAGATCCTGCAGGCTCGCGAGTCCGCGCTGAAGGAGATGGTGGATCGCGCGCTGGAGATGGGCGCGCACGGCATCGTCGGCGTGGACGTAGACTACGAGTCCCTGGGCCAGGGCGGCATGGTGATGGTCAGCGCGACCGGCACCGCCGTCACCTTCCAGTAGAACCCTGGTTACCGGGGTGAACCCGGCGCGACAGACCCGCCGAGATCCCGAGCGCCAAACTTTAGACCTGGTCGAGCGGGCGGATCATGATGGACTCCACGTCCATGTGGCGGGGGCGATCCGCGATCCAGCGGATAGCCTCGCCGATGTCCTCTGCCTGTAGGTTTAGCTTGTCCGCGTAAACCTCCTCAGCGCGCTCGGCATCGCCCTTGAAGCGGTTCAGGCTGAAGTCAGTGGCCACCCGGCCCGGGTCGACCTGGCATACGCGCACGCCCGCCTCGGCGAACTCCATGCGCATCACGTCGGTCAGCGCGGTCTGCCCGAACTTCGCCGCGTTGTAACCCGCACCTCCGCGGTAGGCGCCGCGACCGGCAACGGAAACCACGTTGATTACCTGCGGCGCGTCCGCAACCTGCAGCTGATCGAACAGCGCGCGCGTGACCTCCAGGGTGCCCATCACGTTCGCCTCGAACATCCAGCGCCAATCCTCCGGATCGGCTTCCAGCACAGGGTCGAGCCCCCGCGCGCCACCTGCGTTGTTGACCAGCAGGTCTAGCTTGGAGCCCGTCAGCTCGGCAAGCGCTGCGGTGAAGTTATCTATTGACGCCCTATCCGTCACATCCAGCACAAGGGGCGTAGCCTTGCCGCCCTCCTGGGCGATCGTTTGCGCGACCTGCTCTAGCTTTTCTGCACGGCGCGCGGCCAGCACCACATGCCAGCCGTCCGCGGCCAGCAGCTTAGCGGTGGCCTCGCCGATGCCCGCGCTCGCGCCGGTGACGACGGCGACGCGGGAGTTGGTTGGTGGGGTGGGCGTGGCCTGTGCATTTGTGGCCTGTGCATTTGTGGACTCTGCATTAGTAGAACTCATGAATTCCAATGTAGCGACCAGCGCAGACAGCGGGGGCTATTTACTTCTGGTTGGAGGCAATCCCTGCAGAACACTGCAATAGAGAAAGCTATGCATTAACCTTTTCCTTTAGTAAAGGTTATGGCATACCCTTAAGGAATTCTTATGACTAATAATTACGGAGGCGGTTACCCCGGATCCGGAGACGGTTCCCAGAACAACCCAGGCCAGAATCCGAATCAGCCCCAGAATCCCTTTGGTCAACAGGGCTACGGCAATCAGCAGTTCCCGGGCGGCCAGAACCACGGTCAGCAGGGCTACGGTCAGCAGGGTCAGTCTGGTTACGGTCAGCAAAACCAGCAAGGCTTTGGCCAGCAGGGCCAGCAGGGTTATGGCCAGCAAGGTTTCGGTCAGCAGGGTTATGGCCAGCCGGGCCAGCCGGGGCAGAACCCATTCAACTCGCAGCCCTATGGCGCGTACGGCCAGCCAGGCAACGCCGGAGGTAACGGTGGCGGCGGCAACGGTGGCAAGATCATCGGCATCATCGTCGCCGCAGTTGTCGTAATCGGCCTGATTGTTGGCGGCTACTTCCTCCTGGGTAAGGATGACGAAGAGAGCACGGATGCCTCCAGCTCCTCGTCGAGCTCCGAAGAGTCTGGCTCGTCGGAAGAGACCAGCGAGAGCTCCTCTGAATCCAGCACGGAATCCTCCACCTCAGAGACCTCGTCCTCCTCCAAGGAGCCCGCTAAGGCCGGCGACATCGGCGGCCCGGATGATTCAATGGACAAGACCTACGCCGACGCGATGCCCAAGAAGATGCAGGAACTGGTGTACGACTGCAAGAACGGCAGCTACGAGCTGGCCCGCGATAACAACCGCAAGGTCAAGGGCATGCAGTGCACCGGCGTATGGGATTCCGCCTGGGAGTTCAAGAAGGTCGACTTCGTTAGTGATGCGGCGTTCGTGCCCGAAGAGATCGACTACGTGAAGGAACAGGGCGCTGAGATTTGGTCCGATGACCCGAACAACTTCGCGGGCTACCTCATGGACGACTCCAAGCCGTTCGTATTCGTCATGAACAAGTCGAAGGGCATCGCCATGGAAACCAAGATGTACTTCGAAGACGAGTCCACCCTGCAAGAGGTCCTCACCCAGTTGGGCTACGAGAAGCCTTAGCCTCATCGCAGGGGGATTCATCCCCCCGCTATTCACCCCTTGTTCAGTAGAAGAATAACGAAACGGAACATCCCGCGGGGGTCGGACCATTCGACCTACCGAGCGCCGCGGGAAGGCGCCCCTCACACAGAGAGGGCGCTATTAGTTTCCCAGGCCCCTAATACCCAGAAAATGACGTTTCCAGAGAGTTAAGGACCTGTCCCCTCATGACGAACAACAATCCATTCGATAACCAGCCTAACCAGGGCGGCAATAACGGGGAGAACAACCCCTTCAACAACGGCTCCAACCCAGGTGACGAGACCACCCAGTGGGGCGCGAACCAGAATCAGCCGCAGGGCGGCCAGCAATACGGCGCACAGCAGCCACAGCCCGGGGGTTATGGCCAGCCCGGCCCGCAAGGCGGCTACGGCCAACCTGGGGCAAACGGTCAGTCCGGCCAGAATCCTTTTAGCCAGGGCGGTTACGGCCAGCCCGGACAGCCCGGCCAACCGGGCCAGAACCCCTTCGCTGGCGGTGCTGCCAGCGCCTATGGTCAAGACCTCAACTCCGGCGGAGGTGGCGGGGGCACCGGCAAGGTTATCGGCATCATCATTGCCCTCGCTGTCGTTATTGCCCTGGCGGTAGGCGGCTACTTCCTGCTGGCCAAGGATGATGAAGGGTCCGATTCCGACGAGACCTCGACCTCCCAATCCGAGGGTGCCGACGAAAACACTGAGGACAACTCCGAAGAGAACACCGAGGAGACCAGTGAGGAAAGCTCCGAGGAGTCCACTTCCTCCGAAACATCGAGCGCGCCAACCTCCACCGCCGCGAAAAGGGGCGACGTCGGCGGGCCAGATGATTCCCTCCCCGCCACCTACAAGGATGCAATGCCTGAGACGGTCAACGACCTGGTCAATAAGTGCGAGGACGGAACCTTCACCCTGCGGTACTACGACTCCTCCAAGGAGAAGCGCGACATGACCGGCGCGAACTGTAAGGGCGTGCGAGGTTCGGGCTGGGCCTACTGGGACGTGGACTTCATCAACGACAAGGAGTACATCGATCTCAAGGAGAAGGAATTCAAGGACGGCGGCGCGACGATCGTGAACGACAAGCCGAACGAATACGCCGGCTACGTTAAGGACAGGGGCAACACGATCGTGTTCATCTTCAACAAGGACAAGGACATCGTTCTAGAGTCCAAGCTCATCGCCCCGAAGCCCGGCGAGGTCAAGCAAGTATTCGACGAGCTTGGTTACCCCGGCGTTAGCGAGGACGCCTAACCCGCACCGGGCTAGCACCTAGCCCCCTTACAGCGGTTGGATCCAACCCTGCTGAACGGCGTGCTGGTAGCCACCTACCAGTGCCGCGCCCAGGGCAACCGCACCTACGATGCCGCCGACCCAGGCCAGAATGCCTGCGATCGGCGGTGCATCTTTTCCTAGGGAACCTGCGGGATCCGTGCTGCCCAGCGGGAAGGTCTTCAGCAGCCATTCGGCGCCCGGATTCGCGGATTCAATGCTGCCGGCTAGGGAGCCTTCGTTGTTGGCCTTCGGGTTGTTCGGGTTGGAATCTGGGTCGGCGGGCTGGGTGATCGGGGCGGTACTGGAGCCCTTGCCCTCGGACGGGGCGATAGCCTGCGCCGGGGTGGCTGCGACGGCGCTGATGGTCAGGGCGCTTGCGGTGGCCAGTGCGGTCAAGGACTTGGAAGAAGAAAAGGACTTCATAAGTCCAGTAGTTTAAAGCTGCTCCAGCGCCTGCGCGACATCTGCGAGCAGATCCTCCAGGTCCTCAATGCCGATGGAGATGCGCACCAGGTCGCGCGGAACCTCCAGCTGGGAGCCCGCAACCGACTGGTGGGTCATCGTCGCCGGGTGCTCCAGCAGCGATTCCACACCGCCCAGCGACTCCGCCAGGCAGATCAGCTTGGTGGATTGGCAGAACTTCAGCGCCGCTTCCTCGGAGTGGAAGCGTACGGAGATCATGCCGCCGAATCCCTTGCCGGTGGACTGGCGCTTGGCCACCTCGTGTCCCGGGTGCTGTGGCAGACCGGGGTACAGGACGGTGGCGACTTCCTCCCGCTCATCCAAGAATTCCGCGATGGCCTGTGCGTTCGAGCAGTGGCGATCCATCCGCACACCCAGGGTCTTCAGACCACGGGCATTCAGGTAGGCATCGAAAGGCGAGGCGATCGGACCCGCGCCGCCGAGTAGGAAATCCAGATCCTCGTCCAGCTGTGCATCGTTGCTGACGATCGCACCGCCGACCACATCGGAGTGCCCGCCGATGTACTTCGTGGTGGAGTGCAGCACCACGTCCGCGCCGTGATCCAGGGGGCGCTGCAGGTAGGGGCTGCAGAAGGTGTTATCCACGATCAGCTTCGGGCGCGTAAGGGCGTCATTACCAAACTCGTCGGCGAGCACCTCGGCGATGGCAGCGATGTCGGTCACGGCGAGCAGCGGGTTCGTCGGGGTCTCCAGCCACACCAGCTTCGTCTTCGAGGTCAGCGCCGCACGGACGGCCTCGGGGTCGGTGGTGTCCACCACGGTGAAGTCCACATTCCAGTCCTTGAAAACGGACGCGATCAGGCGATATGTGCCGCCGTAGGCGTCATGCCCCATGATCAGGTGGTCGCCGGGGCGCAGCAGCACGCGCAGCAGGTGGTCGGTGGCGGCCATGCCGGAAGCGTAGACGCGGCCGTGCTCACCACCTTCGAGGGCAGCGATCGTGCGGGCCAGCGAGTCAACGGTGGGGTTCGCCACGCGACCGTACTCGTAGCCTCCGCGCAGATCGTTCGGCGCATTCTGGGCGAACGTGGTGGAGGCGTAGATCGGCACGTTGATGGAGCCCATGAACTCGTCGGGCTCGTAGCCTGCATGGATGGCATCTGTGTTGTGGGCCATGGAAACTCCTCTTCGAACTAGTGCTTGGTAGCGCATCTTTGTGCTTTTCAGCGCCGGGAAATCACAGCCCGGTGCGCATCGTTTCAACGATTATAGACCAAGCAGTCTAGTTTTCGGCAACAATGGGCCAACCTTGGCGGGTTTAGGGCAATAGCACCACAATGGCTACATGGATCGAAGCGCACAGAGAATCGATTTCACTCAATCCGCCGACGTCGTCGCCCCTCTTTTGCTGGGCGCGGTCTTGCGCCACGGCGGAGTGGCTATCGAGTTGACCGAGGTCGAGGCCTATCTAGGGACTGCAGACGAAGCCTCTCATGCCTTCAAAGGCCCCACCCCTCGCTGCGAGGTTATGTTTGGCCCTCCCCAGCACCTCTACGTGTATGCCAGCTACGGCATCCACCGTGCCGGAAACCTGGTCTGCAGCCCCAACGGCGAGGCCGGAGGAGTACTGCTGCGCGCAGGGAAAGTAATCGAGGGGCTCGATATTGCCCGCGCCCGGCGCGGCCCAAAGCCCGCGGATGAAGCACTAGCGCGTGGCCCGGGAAATCTGGGCGCAGCACTCGGTTTGAACTTGGACCTTAATGGTTCGGCTGTTGATCAAGTGTTTTCTGGTGCAGGCGATACCTCGCCCACTTCTGCCCCGTTTACCCTGACCCCGCGCACGACTATCCCAGAGATCACCCGTGGCAAGCGCATTGGGATCACAAAGAACGCGGATGCCTTGCTGCGCTTTTGGGTGCCGGGCGACCGCAGCGTTTCCAGCCCTCGCGGCCGGCAACTGGGAAGCCCTCTGCGCACATCCTCGTAGTGGGCTGCTAGCAGCGACCGAGTTCGCGCTGGATCGCCTCCTTTTCTGCCTGCGTGACCCACAGCTGGTACTCCGCCTTCACACGCACCTGAATGGAGACATAGGTGCAGCGGAAACCCTTGTTCGCCGGCAGCCACGTCGCAGCATCGCCCGCACCCTTTTGCATATTCGACGGCCCGTCGACGGCCAACAGGTTCATCGGATCGTTGGCGAACTGCTCGCGCCGCTCCGGGGAAAGCTGCTGCGCGCCCTTTTGCCAAGCATCGGCCAACGCCACCACGTGGTCGATCTGCACCGCCTGGCTGGTCTTCTGCCCACGGACGAAGTGGATGTGCTGGCCGGTATACGGATCCTGCAGGTCACCGCTGAGCACTTTGCAGCCCTTCGGCGCCTCCACGTTGGTGAGGTCGCGCGCGAGGATGTCGTTACGCTGGTCGCAGCCGTTGCGGTCGATGTCCTTCCACCGCTGACCGAACTCGTCGCGGCTGTAACCCGTCTTCGGCGCGCGCCCCTTGACTGCTAGCGTCTCCAGCAGGTCCAGCAAGTTCTGCTGGTGCAGCGACCGTTCCGGCGCTGCGGGTTGCTCTTGTTGCTCTGGTTCTAGCTGCTCTGGGGGCTCGGATTGTTCTGGCTGTTCCGGCACCGTTTCTGTGGTCGGTTCTACCGGTGCTTCCGAGCTTTGTGACGCCGAACTTCCGCCCTCTAGGAACTCCGCCCCCTCGGCGCACCCACCGAGCAGCAAACTCACGCCCACTAGCAGCGCCGCTGCACGGGCGGATACACGCCCACTTACCCTCTTGCTCATAGTCCAACACGCTAGCAATTGCCCCGGACAGCCCCGGCGAGAATCCGCCCTAAGTTTCGATCACGCGTGCGAGGCGGCGCGGGCGTAAGGGCGTCAATAAAAAGAGAATACTTTCATACCTTCTTGCCGCTGGCGGTCTCGCGGTAGCATAAACGCATCATGAAACCTCTGAAGAAGATTTACCGCGCACAAATGAAGGCAGTACCGGCCTTCGCAGACAAGATGATCGAGAAGCCGAACCGCATGCGGCGCATGATGAACCTCTGGCCACCGCTGCTGTGCTCCGGCATTAAGATGACCCGCGTCTCCGAAGACTGGGAGCACGCGCGCATCGAGCTGAACCTGCGTTGGTGGAACGCCAACATGCACGGCGCAGCTTTCGGCGGAACGCTGTTTTCTATGACAGATGTGCTGTTCGGCACCCTGATCGCCCGCCGCCTGGGCACCGAGTATGAGGCCTGGACCCGTACCGGCACCTTCCAATTCCTCAAGCCCGGTCGCAGTGGGGCATACATGGACGTTGACCTCACGCCCGAGCTGATCAATTGGATCACCGATACCGTCGAAGAGGACGGTTACTGCAACGTGCCGTATACCTCCGTTATTTACAACAAGGACGGCTCCATCGTGGGTATCGGACAACAGGATCTGCACGTCCGTCCGCGTGGTGGCGGCAAGCGCGCCGACCGTCCGAAGCAGGCCCTGCAGCCACGCGGCCTAGTGCTGGAATCGCTGGCAAACGCCGTGGTCTGGCACTGCTTCAAGGATCAGCCGGAGATCCTGACCGTGCTGATGTCCGAACAGCGCCGCATCCCCGATCCCGAGGATCAGATGCGCCACGTGGTGAAGGTAGCGCTAGAAAAATCCACCAAGTCCCGGGAGGACCTGGTGGCTCTAGATATTCCGGAAAGGTACCTGGACGCTTAAGTTAGTCCGATACCTAGCTCAAGCTATTAGCCGAGCACCTTGCCGCAGTTCGGCCAAGCGCCTGCGCCCTGCTTTGCCAGGACCTTCTCGGCGATCTCGATTTGCTGTGCCTTCGTGGCCTGGTTAGCGGTCGGGGCGTACTTCGTGCCGCCGAAGCCAGCCCAGGTCTGAGCACTGAACTGCAGCCCGCCGTAGTAGCCGTTGCCCGTGTTGATGCTCCAGTTGCCACCGGACTCGCACTGCGCAACCTGATCCCAGGCGCTTACCGGTGCGGCCTGTGCGGCCGGGGCTGCCACAGCTGCGGCGGCTGCCGGAGCAGCAACCAGGCCTGCGGCCATACCGATGCGGGCGAAAGCGGTCTTTACGGACTTATTCATGTAGACGAAAACTCCTTCTGCGAAGCCGGCCGGGTGGCTGGCCTCATATCGATTGTTTGGTGTCTACGCGGCCGCGCTTTGCGACTGCACGCTGGCAGTTACGCGAAGTATCGCGTCCCGGGTGTTTGCCGGGCGGCTGCCACTAAGCACGCAAACTTACGCACTCTCCCCCGGGGTGCGTCAACCGAAAAAGCGCCGAATTCCGAAAAAATCTCGGATTGATAACGAAATTTAAGGGGCTTCTTAGATCCGCTTGCTGGCTGGATTCCGCCATCTTAAGACCAAGAAAATGCCTCTCACCAGGCAAAGGCATCACTGCACCCCTTGATTGATGCTTTGATGGGGAATACTATTGTGTACATGCGCACCACAATCAATCTTCCTTCGAAAGTCCTAGAGGCGGCTAAACAGCAAGCAAAGCTCAACGACCTCACCTTGAGTTCCTACGTGGAAGAGGTAATTCGCACGGCTCTTAAGCAAGCTGAAAACCCCCCGCAACAAACAGACGGCACTTCTCTCCCAGTGTTCGACTGCGGCCCCATGCTCGTAGACATCGACGATAAAGATGCACTCTGGGAGACGCTCGATGATCGTTCCTGATGTCAATGTTCTGATTAACGCGTTCAGCTCCTCCGCACCCCGCCACAATGGAGCTAAGGAGTGGCTGCAGAAGGCGCTCTCTCAGCGAGAATCCGTCGGAATACTCGACGTGGTTGCGACCGGGTTTATCCGAATCATGACGAACCCTCGGGTTTTTGCAGTGCCTCTCACCCCGGAGCAGGCTACAGGAGCCATCAACTCAGTTCTCGCTTCCCCCAACGCAGTGCTTTTGCACCCCGCGAGCACCTCTTGGGACATCTTCGACGAGATCGTGCGACTGCATAAACTCTGCGGTAACGATATTCCCGACGCATGGATTGCCGCCGCGGTCATTGCAGACGAGGCAACTTTAATAAGCGACGATCAAGGTTTTGCCCGCTTCTCCAACCTACGCTGGAACAGCATTAGCGAAGGAAAGTAGCAGCTCCCGATTCGGATTGCTTTCCACGAAGGAAATCCACTGGAACAGTGGATTTATCGGCGCGGGCCGTAGACCGCAGCCGATTCGATGCGGGTAGGCACCACGTATGCGATTGCGGCGGTGCAAACAATCCCCGTGAGCGTGACCAACGTCCCCCAGTCGCCACTTAGCAGTCCGCCCGCGAGCACCCATGCGATCGCGGCGACTGATGCCAGCGCGATCACGGCCATGCCAAAGAGGTGCTCGTTGCCCGTACCGGAAACCGGTATGTACAGGAGCCCGGCGAGTACGCCGATGACGCCCGCAATCACTCCAGTTAGTACAGCAGGTCCCACGCCCGCGGACGCTTCACCCGGAATGAAGCTCACCAGGAGGTCCACGATGAAGACCGCGGCGAAAGTGACGGCTGCGGCTAGGACAGCGAGGACGATGAGGTTCATCGCGACCTTCTTGCCGTCGTAGCGACCGGCCAGCAAGCCTTCGCGGGGGTCTTGCTGGGGCTGGTTGTAGCCAGAGTTATAACCCTGCGGGTACTGCTGCTGGTTGTTGTAGCCAGAGTTGTAGCCGCCATAACCGCCATTGCCCTGCGTGTTGAACATGCGAGTCTGGTCGTCATTTCCTTGCGGGTACGTCACCTAACGCTCCTTTCACCGGCGTTTCAGGTGGCCTATGTTACCGGAGTGACTATTGAGTAGTCACCCCCTTAGCCTGCTCCGCCGCAGCCTCTACTTCTTCAGCCGATTTTCCACACTGGCGATAAGGCTACGAACGTTGGTGAGTACGCGCTCTTCCTTTTCCTCGACCGTCAGCGTCTCCGTCATCTGCGTGGTTCCCTCCGGGGTCTTCGTTCCGCGCACATAATCCACACACGCCAGGTCACTGCACATGTACGTACCGATACTGCCGTAGTTATCCTGCGCGGATTTCGTGGTGACGATCGACATCAGCGAGGCGCCACTCGAAGGGTGCAGCGTGCGGCAAATCTGGCACATACGCGCCCCGCCGCCGGTTGGGGCCTTACGGATCTCCATGGTGAGGCCCTGCAAACCCTGCGCGGTCTCCGCGACGAGGTATGCCCGCTGGGGCGCCTTGGGGTCAGTCCAACTGACAAACACCTGGCTCCCCCAATCCGCTCCCAGAACGTGTGCCGGAATGTTGATGCGCGCAGCGGCACCCTTAGAGCAGTTAATAAAGCTTTTCCGAATCGCCTTTTCAGAGTAGGTCTGCACGATACTCCACCTTTCCGTCGCGCGAATTGCACCAAACATGCAGGTACGGTGGCCAAGTGTAACAATCCTCGAAGGAGGCAGATCATGGGGCGCGACGGGGCTAACCCAATGGAACTACTCGACCAAGGGCGCAACGAATTCATTACATTCGGCGGTGAAGTAACCCAGGATGAGGTCACCTCACTCGAGCAAACAGACAACGCATGGACGGCCACTACGGCTGAGGGACGACAGTTTCCGGCTCGACAAGTACTCATGGCAACGGGCATTACCGACGAACTGCCGGACGTCCCGGGACTCAGTGAGCTTTGGGGATCACGAGTTTTCCACTGCCCCTATTGCCACGGATACGAGGTCCGAGGGCGCGACCTTGCCGTCATCGGCGGAAGGAATCTCGGGTTCACAACGCGCATGGTGCACCTGATGCGGAAGTGGACCGATCGCGTTACGTTCTTCACCAACGGGCTCTCCCTTGACGAAGCTGACCGCGCACTGTTCGAAAAGCGCGGTGTTGTTCTTATGGACGCCCCCGTCTCCGGCGTACAGCCCGACCCAGAATCGGAAACGGGAGTTCTAGTGAGCGCCACCGATCCCAACGAAGCTGGCGGCTCCGCCTCTACTACCCGCTCCTTCGAGGCGTGCTTCACCGGCCCGGATTTCCACCCCAATGATCAACTGCTGCTAGCCGCCGGCTGCGAATCCGACAATGGCTGGGTTGTACGACAGCCCAATGGCAAGACCTCCAAAGCCGGACTATGGACAGCCGGTAACGTCACCAGCTCCCCCGACCAGGTTTCTCAGGCGATGGGCACAGGCGTGGCCACCGCCATCGCGATCGATCAATTCTTGCTGGACGAAGAGCTGCAGCAGGTTCGAGGGCGGGCTAATGAATAACGAACGACCACGGAACGTAGCGTTTATTCTTTTCGACGGATTTGAGCTGCTAGATGTCTTCGGCCCTGCCGAGATTTTCTCCAAGGTTCCTGGCCTGCAGGTGAAGTTTGTATCCGCGGATAGGGAGCCGGTAGCCAGCTCCCAAGGTGTGAAGATTCTCCCCAACACAACCTTTGATTCCCTCGTGTGCGACACCGTTATCATCCCGGGCGGTCAAGGAACGCGAGCTCTCGTCGAAGATGCGGATTTCCTGGCCCGCATCTACAAAATGGCGAGCTGCGCCTCACTTGTCTGTTCCATATGCACAGGTTCGGCGGTTCTGGCCGCAGCTGGCTTGCTAGAGGGATACGCCGCCACCAGCAATAAACTTGCGTTTGATTGGGCCGCCTCTTTCGGCAACAACATCGATTGGAAAAGTTCTGCCCGATGGGTGCAGGACCGAGATCGCTGGACGTCGTCCGGTGTGGCAGCGGGTATAGATATGGCCGTCGCCTTCGTCTCCCACTTCTTCGGCGCTCCACTTGCGGAGAGAATCGCCCATGACCTAGAAATCCAAGTTAACAGCGACCCCGAGCACGACCCGTTCGCGGTATAACGTTCAACCCAACAAACGCCAGCTGAAGTGTCCCAGGTTTTGTTCCGTTTGAGTAGATGGGAAAATCTGGAACATGCCAAGGAAATTTGACCAGGATGCGAAGGACCGTGTGGTCCGTCTCGTAGAAGACCGCATCTTGGCGGAAAACATATCGATGCAAGCCGCGTGCCAGGCAGTAGCCCCAAAGCTGGAGGTTTCATGGCACACAGCCCGTCAATGGACTTAAGCCTGCCCGCCGTGCGGGAAACATCCCAGAACCCGTGCCTGAAGATCTGGCCGCCGAAAACGCGAGGCTTCGCCGTGAAAATCAAGAGCTACGCGACACCAATGAACTTTTAAAGGCTGCCTCAGCTTTTTTCGCGTCGGAACTCGACCCAAAACGTCGGAAATGATCCGGTTCATCGATGAATACCGGAGTAGATTTTCCGTCGAGTTCATCTGTAAGACGTTGAAAAATAACCGGGCTGGTGGGTTCATCACCTCGCGTGGGTATCGCCAGTCCAAGGCCCGTGGATTAAGTGCTCGCCGCCGTCGTGATGCTGTGCTGGTCGAACGCATTGGTGCTATCCATCGGGATATTTACGGCATCTACGGCGTGCGGAAAATGTGGCATGCTCTCCGCCGTGACGGAACCAATATCGGTAGCGAACAAGCTGTGGGTGTCTGACATTACGTATGTGCGCACGAAGAAAAGCTTTGTGTACGCCGCGTTTGTCACCGACGTTTACTCTCGACGGATCGTTGGGTGGGCGTTATCAGATTCGATGCGGACTTCAAGCGTTGCCGCTGCAAGCTCTCAACCAGGCGATCGCGTGTGCTGAGGAAACAACAGGTCTCATTCATCATTCGGATCACGGCTCACAGTATGTCAGCGTGGTCTACACCGAGCGTCTTGCCCAGCACGGGATTGCCGCTTCCACCGGAACTGTCGGGGATTTTTTTGACAATGCTCTGGCTGAAAACGTTGATGGTTCCTACAAGAACGAGCTGATCCATACTCGCAGGTGGAATGACGTTGTCGAGGTAGAAATCGCGACGTTCGAGTGGGTGTCATGGTGGAACGAGACTAGGCTTCACCAAAGCTTGGGATACCGAACCCCGGTCGAGGTCGAAACCGAATTTTGGGAGCAGCACCCGCCGCAAGCAATAATAGAAATCAAGGCAAATGCCTAGGAAAAACTCGGGGCACTTTAGTGGTTATCCACAGAAATCCACGTTGGTTGCAGTGTTCGATAGCGTTTAGGCGGGCATGTCGGTATGGGCCTCTTGACTTAAGGCCATGGGCTTTTTAGAAAACCTCCTCAACCGCTACACCCCACGCATGCCGGGCAAGCCGGTCTTTGCGGTCATTGATACCGAAACCACCGGCTTTAACAAGCGCTACGACCGCATTATTGAATTTGCTGCCGTGCGCGCAGACGCATACTTCAATCCCGTCGACTCCTGGCACACACTGCTCAACCCTGACACCAACGCCGTGTCCACTACTCGGGGTACACCCCCGCCCAACTCGGCACTCAACCCTGCTGTGGGGGTTACTCGTAGCGAAGCGAGCTGAGCATCCCGGTTTCCATGTGATAGGCGTTATGGCAGTGAAATGCCCACTCACCGGGGTTGTCAGCGATCAGGTCGGCGATCATGGTTTCACCGTGGCGGAGAAGGACGGTGTCCTTGCGTAGCCCGCCGCTGCCGGGCAGCGCCCACGTGTGGCCGTGGATGTGCATGGGATGGGGCATCATGGTCCTGTTGCGCATGACCATCCGCAGGCGCTGGCCCTCCTGCACGGTCGCGGAGGAGGATTGGCCGTCGGTGAGAATGCTCCATTCATACGGCATCATCTGCCCGCCCAGGTCGATGCTGACTTCTCGGTCTGGTGTGCCCTCGGGCAGGAGTGCACGGTCTGCTGGCTTCAGGGAGGACAGAAGCAGTCCGGTGGATGACAACTCGGGGAAGTCGACATCGGGGCGGGGGGCCTGGCCGCC
>NZ_CALLDG010000080.1 GCF_937999985.1 uncultured Corynebacterium sp. | reverse complement strand
CCGAAAACGAAGAGAGCTCCACGGTAGGATAGGTACTTGTGAATACTTCAGCACCGCGATCTTCGTTTGGCACTTTCGTCCACAGCGTGAGCTTGCCGAATGTACTCACGTGCATTCGCATCGCCCTGATCCCGGTGTTCCTCTGGCTGATCCTGACCTCCGGGGATTGGGAAGTACCGGGTGCTGATCCCGACCTGGCCCACCGCTGGTGGGCACTGCTCGCCTTTAGCCTGCTGATGTTCACCGACCAGCTGGACGGCTACTTGGCCCGGCGCTACGAGGTCATCACCGACTTCGGCAAGCTGGCCGACCCGATAGCGGATAAGGCACTGATGATTTCCGCTTTCGTCAGCCTGAACATTTTGGGCGAGCTGCCGTGGTGGGTCACCGCGATCGTCGTGGTACGCGAGCTGGGCATCACCGTTTGGCGCATGGTGTTGGCACGCAAGGGCAACGTCGTTCCTGCTTCTAAGGGCGGCAAGCTAAAGACGGTTCTGCAAACCCTCGCGGTGTTCCTCTACATCCTGCCTTTCGGTGGGGTGGTACAAACCATCGCGGTGATCGTGATGGGCGTGGCCGTGGTGCAGACGGTAGTTACCGGTGTGCAGTACATCCTGGATTCGCGCAAGGAAAACGCTTAGATGAGGGTGAACCCTGCCGCCGAACACCTAGTCCGGGAGTTCACCCGGCGGGGGCGGACGATCGCGACGGCAGAATCCCTAACCGCAGGGCTGTGCGCGGCCACGATTGCAGAGGTACCTGGGGCTTCGGCGGTTTTACGCGGTGGCGTCATTGTCTATGCAACAGAACTCAAGCACGATCTGGCGGGAGTGAGAGAGGAAACCCTGCGTGCGCATGGACCGGTGGCGGCGGAGACCGCGGCGGAGCTGGCAGAGGGGGCGGCGCGGCGCTGCGGAGCAGATGTTGGTGTGGCGCTGACGGGCGTGGCCGGGCCCGACCCGCAGGATGGGCACCCGGTGGGAGAGGTCTTCATTGGGATCTACGATCATGCGCGGGGAGTGCGGGTGGAGAACCTGTACCCAGAGTTCGTGCGGCGGGAGAGCGAAGGAGAGTTCGCAGGGGTGGATGCGGCGCAGCTGCGTGCGAAAATTCGCCAGTTCAGCGTAAACCGCGCGCTGGAAATGGCTAGCGCGTAAACTGGCGGGAACAAATGCGCCGCCCGAGACGTTGGGATGATTGATGAGTCACAATACTATGGTCATGGATACGGTTGCGGTGGAGCGTCCGGCCGAGCGGATGCCCGCGGACGAACCGCTGCTGCGGGAGGCGCTGGGGGCGACCCTGAAGGAATACCGCACCAATAACGGTTTCACGTTGCGTCAGCTAGCCTCGCTGGCAAATGTCAGCCCGGGCTACCTGTCCGAGCTGGAGCGTGGCCGCAAGGAAGTTTCCTCCGAACTGCTGGCCAGCGTGTGCCACGCGATGGCGGTTTCGGTGGCTTCGGTGATCCTGGAAGCTGCATCGATGATGGCCCTGGATGCGGCGGCTGCTGAGCTGGCTGCGAACATGGCGGCGGGTGCAGTGGAACGAGCCTAAGCGCAGGGGTGCGCGTCGGATTCTTGGTAGTATTATCCGCGCAAAAGAAATATTTTTAGCCCGTTTTAACCTCTCAATGAAGGAGCAGTAGCTCATGGCCAATCCGTTCGTAAAGGCGTGGAAGTACCTGATGGCGCTCTTCGACAACAAGATCGAAGAAAACGCCGATCCGAAGATTCAGATCGAACAGGCCATCGCGGAGGCACAGAAGCAGCACCAGGCACTATCCCAGCAGGCAGCGGCTGTTATTGGCAACCAGCGTCAGCTGGAAATGAAGCTGAACCGCCAGCTCGAAGATGTAGAGAAGCTGCAGGCCAACACTAAGCAGGCGCTGAATCTTGCCGACAAGGCCCGCGCCCAGGGCGACCAGCAGAAGGCCATGGAGTACGAAAACGCTGCCGAGGCTTTCGCCGCACAGCTGGTTACGGCGGAGCAGTCGGTGGAGGACTTGAAGAGCCTGCACGACCAGGCTCTGCAGCAGGCGGCCCAGGCCAAGCAAGCCGTGGAGCGCAACTCCATGCAGCTGCAGCAGAAGGCCGCTGAGCGCACCAAGCTGCTGAGCCAGCTGGAGCAGGCGAAGATGCAAGAAAAGGTCGCCGATTCCCTGCAGTCCATGAACGCCGTTACCTCCAATGGTTCCCCGAACCTGGATCAGGTGCGCGAGAAGATCGAGCGCCGCTACGCCAACGCTTTGGGGCAGGCCGAGCTGGCACAGAACTCCGTGCAGGGCCGCATGGCGGAGGTCGAGCAGGCGGGCATCCAGATGGCCGGACACTCCCGCCTGGAGCAGATCCGTGCGGAGATGCAGGGTGGTGCGAACAACCAGTTGGGCGGCGCGCAGCAGCAGGAAGCCATCGAGCAGGCCCAGCCGCAGGCGGGCAACGTCAGCCAGGATGCAGTGGCCGAGCGCATGCGCCAGCTGCGAGGCGAAAGCTAGTTTTCAGCTAGTTACCGACTCCGCGGGACTTCAGCGCCTCTCCGAGGCGACGGGCCCGCAAAAGGCTGCGAACAATCACCGGCACGCCGAAGGCAAGCACGGAGCGCGATGCGCCCCGTGCTTTTCTTGCGTCTAACACCTCGTTGACCGTCAGCGCCGTCAGCGGAATCAGGCGGATGGTCAGCGCCACCAGCAGGCTGATCGTTTCCACGGGCAGGCCTATCTTGCCCAGCGGGCGCAGGCCCGCCTCGACTGCATCCATGAGTTGCCCGATGGTGGTCGTCAGGGTCAGCAGGGTCGCCATGGCCACCGCACAGAGGATCACCACAAAGTAGGTCAGCGCGGTGGGGAAGTCCCGCTGCCACCACAGCAGCGCGGCGAAGGCCAGCAGCAGCACGGCGGGCGCGAGCAGCTGGCGTAGCGCCAAGCTCACCGGGATTCGCGCCACCGCGTAGCACGCGATGGTAAAAGCGGCGACAGCCCCTGCCTGCCACGGCACGGTCGCCCAGATGGCGCTACCGACCAGGAAAAAGAAGAGTAGAAAAATTTTTAGACCCGGTCGGGCGCGGTGCAGAATCGACTGCCCCGGGTGGTACACCGACAGCGGAACGTTGATGTGGAGGGGTTTTGCCATTATTTACCTACCCGCCGAAGCTTGCCACGTAGTCGGCGATCACGCGGCCGGCTGGGCCGTCGCTGCGTACCTCGCCGTCGGCGATCCACAGAACGCGGTCCATGCCTTCTAAAAGCTCCAGGTCATGAGTCACCACGATCAGCTGTTGCGGCAGCTCCGCCAGCCGGCGGGCGATCATCTTTCGGTTGCCGAGGTCCAGCAGGGTGGTGGGCTCATCGGCGATCACCAGCTCTGGCTCCACGACCAGTACCGAGGCCAAGGCAAGCAGTTGCTTTTCGCCACCGGAAAGGAAGTGGGGCGAGGCGTCCGCTAGGTACTCCAGCCCCATGGTGCGCAGCATGGCGGTTGCCCTTTCTTCCCTTTCGCGGCCGCTTTTGGTGGTTGTGCGCAGGGAGAACGCGACGTCCTCGGCGACCGTGGGCATGATGATCTGGTTGTCGGCGTCACTAAAAACGAACCCCACCTTGCGTCGCACCTCGCGACCGCGTTTGGCCACATTGAGCCCCGCGACGCGCACTTGCCCACTGGTGGGCTCAGCCAGCCCGTTGATGAGGCGCACAAGGGTGGATTTGCCGGAGCCGTTGGCGCCGATGATGCCGATGCGGCGTTCGTCGAGGGAGAGGTTGATGTCCCGGAGGACGGTGCGTTGGCCGGTAGCGGTATCGAAGGTGACGCCCACGTTCTCGAATTCGATGCGGGACATACTTTAGGCCTTGCGCTTGGTCGGCAGCAGGTCTGGCACCGCCTTGGTGACGGCCAGGGCGATGGCAACGGCGAGCGTGACCTTGATGAGGTCGCCGGGGATGAATGGGGTGTTGGCCGCGACGGCAGTGCTGAAGTCGTAGCCGAGGCGCACCATCAGGCCGATCGATCCACAGAGGTATTGGTTGATTACGCCGACGATGCTGGCGAGGAAGAACACGGCAGCGCGGGCATTGCCGTTGCGTGGCGCGTACTGGGCGATCAGGCCGATGACGAAGGCGGCGATGATATAGCCGACGATGTAGCCGACGGTGGGGCCTGCGACGGCTGCGGCGGCGGGCTTCCAGCCGGCCATGTTCGGCACGCCGACGAAGCCCACGGCGATGAATAGGGTGGTGGCCAGGCCGCCGCGCCAGAAGCCCAGGATGAGGGAGGCCAGAACGATGCCCATATTTTGCAGGACGATGGGCACGCCGGCTACGCCGATGGGCAACTGCACGCCGCCGAGGACGATAATGAGGGCGGCGAAGACGGCGATGTACGCGAGGTCTACCGCCTTAAATTTTGTAGTTTCTGAGGATGACATAAGTATGATGATAACCCATGCGACCCAAAACTTGAACACTGTTCAAGGCTGGATTCTCGGGGTGGGGGTGTACATTGGTAGACCATGCGCAGAACAGAGTTTGATCGGCTGACTTTGGGCGAATTCGGCGATAGCTTCCGGGCTTTCATTGCGGATACTCACGTGCTGAGTTCGCTGGGGGATACGCCCGTCGCGCTAATCGAACAGGGGTATGATCCCCGCGATGTATGGTTGGCGCTGTGTGATGACTTTGATGTGCCCGAAGAACGCCGTCTGGGTGAGGATATCTAGGATTTTCTTTATTGACGCACTCAGTCTGACCTGGTGGGGTGGCCGGTTAAACAATCGAACAAAGGTTCGTGTAGGGTGTGTGTCGGAAACGATGGTTGTCCGCGCGGTCGAGTACAACTATCAATGAACCTTTTCGGAGCGCTACCGGTCTAAGGACATCGGGGGTGCGAAGAAGATGACGATTTTGAACACACCGGAAATAAACACACCGGACGTCACAGCAGATGTAAGGAGCAGCAACTCTATGCCACCGAAGAAGAAGCAGACCGCCGCGGCGGGGAAGGATCGGTCGAAGGCGCTGGAGCTTGCGATGGCGCAGATCGAGAAGGACTTTGGCAAGGGTGCGATCATGCGCCTGGGTGACGATACCCGCCCGCCAATCCAGGCAATTTCTTCTGGCAACATCGCAATCAACGCGGCGCTGGGCATTGGTGGTTTCCCGCGCGGCCGCGTGGTCGAGATCTACGGTCCGGAGTCCTCCGGTAAGACCACTGTGGCGCTGCATGCAATCGCGGAGGCACAGCGTGCCGGCGGCATCGCGGCTTTCGTGGACGCGGAGCACGCGCTGGACCCGGAGTACGCCCGCGCGCTGGGCGTGGACACAGACGCGCTGCTGGTTTCCCAGCCGGATACGGGCGAGCAAGCGCTGGAGATCGCGGACATGCTGATCCGCTCGGGAGCTATCGACATCATCGTGGTGGACTCCGTGGCGGCGCTGACGCCCAAGGCGGAGATCGACGGCGAAATGGGTGACTCGCACGTTGGCCTGCAGGCTCGCCTTATGAGCCAGGCTCTGCGCAAGATGACCGGTGCGCTGTACCAGACGGGCACGACCGCAATCTTCATTAACCAGCTGCGCGAGAAGATCGGCGTGATGTTCGGTTCTCCGGAGACCACCACCGGTGGTAAGGCGCTGAAGTTCTACGCTTCCGTGCGCTGCGATATTCGCCGCATCCAAGCCCTGAAGGATGGCCAGGACGTGGTGGGCAACCGAACCCGTCTGAAGATTGTGAAGAACAAGGTTTCGCCGCCGTTCAAGATCGCGGAGTTCGACATCCTCTACGGCGAAGGCATTTCGCGGGAGGGCTCCATCATTGACCTGGGCGTGGAAACCGGCCTGATTAAGAAGTCCGGTTCCTGGTTCACCTACGACGGTGACCAGCTGGGCCAGGGTAAAGAAAAGGCCCGCGAGTTCCTCAAGAACAACCCGGATCTATCCGCGGAGCTGGAGGATCGCATTGCCCGCGAGCTGAAGATCGGCCCGTACGCCAAGACGAAGGACGAGACAGCTGGGGAAGCCGCTGGGGAGCAGGCGGATGAGGACAAGCCCATTGAGCTGAGCCCGAACTTCGACGATGACGATGCCAACTGACGATGCCGATTAGGCATAGCGAGCGCGACCAGAAGATAGCCGCACTGCGGCAGGCCATCGCCAACTACTCGCCCGGCGAGGGTGAGGGGTTCGTCGATGCGGCGGAAGAGGAAAGACTTGCGCCGATCAAGGCCAAGGCGGTGCGGTTGATTAACCACCGAGCACGTTCCACGGCGGAGCTGCGCCAAAGGCTGCTCGAAGCTGAGTTCGAGCCCGAGGGCGTGGAGGAGGTCATTGACCGCTGCACGGCAAGTGGGATGCTGGACGATGCTCAGTTCGCCCAAGAGTGGGTTCGGCAGCGGGAGAAGAACCAGAAGAAATCCGTCGCCGTTCTGCGCCGAGAGCTGCAACGCAAGGGCATCTCCCAGGTGTTGATCGAGGACGCGCTGGCACAGGTGGACGAGGAATCCCAGGAGCAGATCCTGGAAGAACTCGTGACCAAAAAGGCGGCCAGCCTAAAGACCCGTCCCGCCGACCGCAAGGAATACGACAAGGCACTGCGCCGCGTAGTGGGCGT
>NZ_CALLDG010000079.1 GCF_937999985.1 uncultured Corynebacterium sp. | reverse complement strand
GTGATCCTGGACTTTTGGTAGCGGAGACAAGATAAATGAGTGAAAACGAGATCAAGGGCATCCTGGGCACGAAGCTCGGTATGACTCAGATCTTCGACGATGAGAACCGCGTTGTTCCGGTTACCGTCGTTGAGGCTGGGCCGTGCGTAGTGACTCAGGTGCGCACTAAGGAAACCGACGGCTACGACGCCGTCCAGATTGCATACGGCGAAATTGACCCGCGTAAGGTCAACAAGCCGGAGGCCGGCCACTTCAAGAAGGCCGGTGTGACCCCGCGTCGCCACAGCGTCGAGATTCGCACCCCGGACGCTTCCTCTTACGAGGTCGGCCAGTCCGTTGGTGTCGACATCTTTGGCGAAATCGAGTACGTCGACGTCACTGGTACCTCTAAGGGCCACGGCTTCGCCGGTGCTATGAAGCGCCACGGCTTTGGCGGCCAGGGTGCTGCTCACGGTAACCAGGCTGCTCACCGTCGTGTTGGTGGCATTGGCGCTTGCGCCACGCCAGGACGCGTCTTCAAGGGCAAGCGTATGGCAGGCCGCATGGGTAACGACCGGGTCACGACCCAGAACCTGAAGATCCAGAAGGTTGACGCTGACGCGAACCTGCTGCTCATCAAGGGCGCAGTTCCGGGTGCACGCGGTGGCCTGCTGGTTGTTAAGACTGCCACGAAGGGTGGTGCTCACGCATGACCAACCTCAAGCTAGACGTACACACCGCTGAAGGCGGCGTGAACGGTTCGGTTGAGCTTCCTGCTTCCGTGTTCGACGCGGAGGTGTCCATCGCCCTGATGCACCAGGTTGTTGTCGCACAGCGTGCAGCAGCTCGCCAGGGCACCCACAAGGTCAAGACCCGCGGTGAGGTTCGCGGCGGTGGCCGCAAGCCGTGGCGCCAGAAGGGTACCGGTCGCGCTCGTCAGGGCTCGATCCGTGCTCCGCACTGGACCGGTGGTGGCATCGTTCACGGCCCGGTGCCGCGCGACTACAGCCAGCGCACCCCGAAGAAGATGATTGCAGCTGCTCTGCGCGGCGCACTCTCTGACCGTGCTCGCCACGACCGCATCCACGTTGTCGAGGAACTGGTCCCAGGCCAGACCCCGTCCACCAAGGCAGCTCGTACTTTCGTGGAGCGTCTGACTGAGCGCCGCAACGTGCTCGTCGTTCTGCCGCGCGAGGATGTCAACTCGTGGAAGTCGGTTCGTAACCTGCCAGGTGTCCACATCCTGTCTGAGGATCAGCTGAACACCTACGACGTTCTGAAGGCCGATGACGTCATCTTCGCCGTTCAGGCACTTAATGACTTCATCACTCGCACCGCCGGTAAGGAGGAGAAGTAATGGCTACCATCGCAGATCCCCGCGACATCATTGTTGCACCGGTAGTGTCTGAGAAGTCCTACGGACTCATGGAGCAGGGCGTTTACACGTTCCTGGTCCACACCGACGCTAACAAGACCCAGATCAAGATCGCGGTCCAGGAGATTTTCGGTGCCAAGGTCGCTTCCGTCAACACCCTCAACCGTGAGGGCAAGCGCAAGCGTTCCCGCACCGGCTACGGCAAGCGCAAGAACACCAAGCGCGCCTACGTGACTCTCGCGGCCGGCAGCGATCCCATCGACATCTTCGGCGGTTCGGCAGCCTAGCCGCTAGCCGACGAGGAAGTTAAGGAAGAGCAAAAGTATGGCTATTCGTAAGTACAAGCCGACTACGCCGGGTCGCCGCCAGA
>NZ_CALLDG010000078.1 GCF_937999985.1 uncultured Corynebacterium sp. | reverse complement strand
TTAGTGGCATGAGCACAGACGCAACCCTCCTGCCGGAAACGACGCAGATCCTTTCTTTTCCTGCCGGCCCTTTCGAAACCAATTGCTATGTGGTGATTGATGGTTCGGACGCCACCAGCGGGGAAAACTCCCCGGCGGTCGTTATAGACCCGGGTTTGGGTGCCTTTGAGAACATCCAAAGGCTCGCCGACGAGCACAAGTTCTTCGTCGAGAAGGTCGTGCTGACCCACGGGCACATCGACCACATCCGCGACGCGGGAGCGTTCGGGGTGCCGGTGTACGTTCATGAGTTGGATCGCTTCATGCTGGAGATGGATCAGGCGGCCAGCCCGCTGGCGCAGCCTTTCGACGTGGCCAACATGCCCGCGATCGAGGACATCCGTCACCTGGGAGATTCCATCAGCATCGGTGGCGCGGAGTTCGAGATTCACCACATGCCGGGCCACTCGCCGGGGCATGTTATGTTCCGCGTGAATGGACTGATCTTCGGCGGTGACGTGCTGTTCCGCGGGGGAGTGGGCCGCACCGACCTTCCAGGGTGTTCGCCTGAGGACATGATGCTGAGCCTCAAGAAGCTCACCACAGATTTCGCCGACGAGGACATTGTGCTGCCGGGCCACGGCCCGCACACGACCATCGGGGAAGAAAAGCGCACCAATAGCTTCCTGGCGGCAGTGCAATAGCCGTTTAGTAGACTGTTCTCTTGTGACTGAGAGCGAGAAGAAGCAACAGAAGCCCCAGAAGGCTAAGGCCGGGAAGTTTAAGGCGCTGAGTGCGCCGAAGGGCGTGCCGGACTACGTGCCGCCGACATCGGCGGAGTTCAAGGCTGTCAAGGATGCGTTCACCTCTGCCGCGCACGCCGCAGGCTACGAGCACGTGGAGCTGCCGATCTTCGAGGAGACCTCTCTGTTCGCCCGTGGTGTTGGCGAATCTACCGACGTCGTGTCGAAGGAAATGTACACCTTCGCCGACCGAGGCGGCCGTTCGGTGACTCTGCGGCCGGAGGGCACGGCGGGCGTCATGCGTGCCGTCATTGAGCACAACCTGGATCGCGGGCAGCTACCAGTAAAGCTGGTCTACAACGGCCCCTTCTTCCGCTACGAGCGACCGCAGGCCGGCCGCTACCGCCAGTTGCAGCAGGTGGGCGTGGAAGCCATCGGCGTGGACGATCCGGCGCTGGACGCCGAGGTCATTGCACTGGCGCACCGCTGCTTTAGCTCCATTGGCTTGAACGGCTTCCGCCTGGAGCTGACCAGCCTGGGCGACTGGGACGACCGCCCCGCCTACCGGCAGAAGCTGCAGGACTTCCTGACCACGCTGCCGCTGGACGAGGAGACTCAGCGCCGTGCGCAGCTGAACCCGCTGCGAGTACTGGATGATAAGCGCCCTGAGATGCAGGAGATGCTGGCCGAGGCTCCCTTGATGCTGGACCACCTCAGCGATTCCTCCCGCGAACACTTCGAGACCGTGACCGGGCTGCTGGACGACCTGGGCGTGGGGTACACCATCAACCCGCGGATGGTGCGCGGCCTGGACTACTACACGAAGACCTGCTTTGAGTTCGTACACGACGGCCTGGGCGCGCAGTCTGGTATCGGCGGCGGCGGACGCTACGACGGCCTGATGGCGCAGCTGGGCGGACAGGATCTTTCCGGAATCGGCTTCGGGCTGGGAGTTGATAGGGCGCTGCTGGCGCTCGAGGCGGAGGAGAAGAGGGCGTCAACAGGAAGAAGGGTTGATGTCTACGGCGTGGCACTCGGCGCGGAGGCCAAGCGGCGCATGGTGGGCATCGTGGACGACCTGCGCGAGCGCGGGGTCGCCGCCGATATGTCCTACGGCGACCGCGGGTTGAAGGGTGCCATGAAGGGTGCCGACCGTGCCGGTGCACTGTATGCCCTGGTGCTGGGCGATAAGGAGCTCGCCGAGGGGACGGTGACGGTGAAGGATCTCGGCGCTCATGAACAGCACGAGGTGGATCTGGCCGCAGTCGTGGAACTGCTGGCCGAGAAGACGGAGAAGACGGCAGGCGCTCAGCAGAACGGCTGAGTACAAGGCGGAAGTAACACCGGCCACATACTTACCCTCGCGTAACACCACGCGGGGGTATTTTTGGTTAATTAAAGATTAATAGTTTCGTTACCTGGCGTGAAGTACCAGGTCGAGGCCAGGTTAGGGACAAACATTGGCGAGACAACAACAGCTAACAGTGGTTAGCTCTCCCACGTTGTTACACGCCCCACGCTGTGCAACGTGCTGACGTTAAAACCTTTCGATTTTTAGCTTTCAACGAGGAGAAACCAAAGTGTTCAAGCTGTCTCGCCGTAGTTCCCGCGCTGTCATGACCATGACCATGGCGCCGACCCTGGCCCTTGCTGGCCTGAACGTCCCCGCCTATGCCGCTGAAGCCGATCAGGTGAGCCTGAACATCCTCGGCATCACTGACTTCCACGGGCACTTTTCCCAGGCCAAGAACCGCAAGGACGAGATTAGCGAGCCCGGCGCGGCCGTCATGGCCTGCTACATCAACAAGGAGCGCGAGGCTAACCCGAACACCAGCTTCGTTTCCGCAGGTGACAACATCGGTGGTTCTCCCTTCGAGTCTTCCATTCTGGAGGATAAGCCGACCCTCGACGTGCTGAACGCGATGGGACTGGAGGCCTCCGCAGTGGGCAACCACGAGTTCGACCAGGGCTGGGATGACTTGAAGGATCGCGTGGGCGTGAACGGCGACAAGCTGGCAAAGTTCCCGTACCTCGGTGCCAACGTCAAGGGCAGCGACATGGCGCCGTCGGAGGTCGTTGAGATGGACGGCGTGAAGGTCGGCTACGTCGGCACCGTCACCGCGGACACCCCGAATTTGGTTTCCCCGGCTGGCATCGAGGGTCTGAGCTTCGATGATGCGGTTGAGGCCACCAACGTGGAGGCTAAGCGCCTGAAGGAATCCGGCGAGGCAGACGTCGTCATCGGCCTGGTGCATGAGGGCATGGACAACTCCAAGTTCTCCGACAAGGTGGACGCGGTCGTCGCCGGCCACACTCATGTGCTGCGCAAACTGGACGGCTCCCCGGTACTGGTGCAGCCGTCCAACTACGGCATGGATTTGGCCGACATCGACATCGTCTACGACAAGGCAGAGAAGAAGGTCGTGTCTGTCACCGCCGAGAACCGCAGCACCAAGGACATGATGGACGTTTGTGGCGACACTCCGGATGAGGAGGTGGCCAACATCGTGTCCGCGGCGAAGGACGCAGCGGCGATCGAGGGAGAGGAGGTCGTTACCACCCTGAAGAACGACTTCTACCGTGGCGCAAACTCCGACGGCGCATCCGGCGGTAACCGTGGCACCGAGTCCTCCCTGAACTCCATGATCGCGGACGCCACCCTCTACGGCGTGAACAAGCTCACTGATCTGAAGGCCGACTTGGGCGTGATGAACGCCGGCGGCGTGCGCGAGGATTTGGCCTCCGGCGACGTGACTTTCGCCGAGGCATTTAAGGTTCAGCCCTTCGGTAACTCCCTGGGTGTAGTGGAGATCACCGGTGAGCAGCTGAAGCAGGCCCTCGAGCAGCAGTGGAAGCCGGGCCAAGACCGTCCGATGCTGGCCCTGGGGCTGTCCGAGAACGTGCAGTACGCATACGACCCGGATGCCGAGCAGGGCAAGCACATCACCTACGTTTCCGTCAATGGTGAGCCTCTTGATCCGAACAAGAAGTACCGCGTGGCTGGCTCCAGCTTCTTGCTGACCGGTGGTGATAGCTTCGATGCGTTTGCCGAGGGCGAGTTCCAAGACGCGGGCCAGATGGACATCGATGTGTTTAACCGCTACCTGAAGGACAATAAGGACATTGCCGTGCGTCCGAACCAGACCTCCGTCGGCGTGCAGCTGTCCGGCGCGGCCGTGGAAGAGGCGCAAGTTTCCGACGAATCCCTGCGTGGCAGCGTGCTGGCTCCGAAGAAGGCCATCACCGTCAACCTCAGCTCCCTGGCCTACACCGGCAAGGAAGAAAAGCCGACTACGGCGACCGCC
>NZ_CALLDG010000077.1 GCF_937999985.1 uncultured Corynebacterium sp. | reverse complement strand
ATCGCCACCTCGACGGAGACGGAGCCCGAGTCCGAGTAGAAGATGGCATCAAAGCCGGGGCCCGCGAGTTTTAGGAGCTTTTCCGCCAGCTCAATGGCCGGGCGGTGTGTGAGTCCGCCGAACATGACGTGCGACATCGTGGTCGCCTGCTTCTTCGCGGCTGCGACGAGCTTCGGGTGCGAGTGGCCGTGGCAGGCGGCCCACCAGCTGCTCATGCCATCGATGAGGGTACGGCCGTCGGCGAGGTGGAGGTTCACGCCCTCGGCGGACTCGACCAGCTTGGGCGCGACCGGCGACGGGATGGGGCCGTATGGGTGCCAGATGTGGTCGGCGTCGAAGGCTGCGAGGTCGGCGGCGGATGCTTGCGTTGGCTGCGGCGTAGGCAACTTCGCGGATGCTGGTGCAGGCGACGGTACGAGTGGCTGGGTGGTTTCCGAGGCTGTCATGATACTCAAGCATAGTACTTGTACAGCACCGGACTTGAACGCCGTTCGGGGTTGGTGGTGGAACTTTTCGCAAGGATCACAGACAGTCTCAGCGACTTTACGACACCCATGTCACCTCGTGGCAGCTGTGGAGGTGGCATGAGGTGACACCCGTGTCGTGAAGTGGAGTCTGGGGTGGGGCCGGCAGCGGCACTGGGCAGCGGCAGCGGCAGTGGGCACCGGCAGCGGCAGGGGCAGCGGCAGGGGCAGCGGCAGGGGGCTAAACCCGATAAGCCAGCCAGTTAGTACAGCCGCCCCGCCTGGCTCCACACACGTCGGCGACGCATGGCCAACTCGGCCGCCTTCCCCGTGATCGTGAGGGGCGGCCGCGCGAAGGCGTAGTTACCGCGATAGCAACTGCCGCCATTTGCTAGGTGGCGCCGGATTTCCGCGGCCGCTTGCCGCAAGGTGGCTACGGCGGTGCCGTCGAAAAGCTGTGACCAGACAATCCGGATGACATTCAGCCCGAGATTCTTCAGGCGCTTTTCGCGCTCCAGCTCCTTTGCGATTGCCACCTGCGTATCCGCAACCCCGCCGTCGGTGTATTTCATACGGCCATCGAACTCGACGACCAGCCCAAGTTCGGGCAGATAGAAGTCCACGCGTGCGATGAAGCCACGATCATCCCGAAAGGAAACCTGCTGAAGCAACGGAGCCCGAGAATCGTCGACAGAAGCTAGCCCCGCCTGGACAATCGCTTCTTTAGTGAGCGATTCCCCAATGCTTTCCGACGACGCTGTCGCTTGCCGCAACAACCTCCTGGCCT
>NZ_CALLDG010000076.1 GCF_937999985.1 uncultured Corynebacterium sp. | reverse complement strand
TCACCGAAGACCGTCGGTCATCACCGTCCGCGCGAACCTTAACGGGGGAGAGCGGGCAGGAGATTGAAGGATCATCGTCATAGATGACGGCCCACGCAGGTAACACGATTAGACGTTCGGATCGGATTCCAGCCCTAGAAAGCCGGGGATCCTACGAATGCGCCTTGTGCTTCTTGCGTAAAACGCCGGAAACGCGAGGCGCTTTGTCGTTTATGTACAGTGTTGCCCTTCAACAATGATCGTCGGTGGACGTACTGCAAAAACGTACACCGTAAACATCAGGAAGGAGGCGAGAGTATGGCTAATCCGAAGAACACCGCTTCGCTGGAAGAGCTCAAGGCACGCTTCGAGCAGGCACAGTCCACTCTGTTGACCGAGTACCGTGGCCTGTCCGTGGCTGAGACCACCGAGCTGCGTCGCGCACTGGGTTCGGACGTTACCTACTCCGTCGCCAAGAACACCATGATCAAGCTGGCTGCACGCGAAGCCGGCATTGAGCTTGATGAGTCCCTGCTGACCGGTCCTACCGCAATCGCATTCGTAAACGGCGAGGCCGTGGACGCTGCGAAGGCTATGAAGGACTTCGGCAAGGATCACAAGAACTTCGTGATCAAGGGTGGCTACATGGACGGTGCCACGATTGATGCCGCTCAGGTTGAGGCAATCGCCGAGCTGGACAATCGCGAAACCACGCTGGCCAAGCTGGCCGGTGCCATGCAGGGTTCCTTGGCAAAGGCCGCAGGCCTGTTCAACGCACCAGCATCCCAGGTTGCACGCCTGGCCGCTGCACTGCAGGAGAAGAAGGAACAGTAAGTTCCCTCCGCTCATACATAAGACATAAAACACTTTGCCGGCCGGGCCGCCAACACTTTTCGGCTCACCGGCGCAACTACGAAAGGATGCCATCATGGCTAAGCTCACCAAGGACGAGCTCATCGAGGCTTTCAAGGAAATGACCCTCATCGAACTGTCTGAGTTCGTTAAGGAATTCGAAGAGGTCTTCGACGTCACCGCTGCTGCTCCGGTTGCTGCCGTTGCTGCTGCTCCGGGCGCTGAGGGCGGCGCTGCTGCTGAGGAGAAGGACGAGTTCGACGTCGTTCTGGAGGACGCAGGCGCTAAGAAGATCGGCGTTATTAAGGTTGTCCGCGAGGTCGTTTCCGGCCTGGGCCTGAAGGAGGCCAAGGAGCTGGTTGAGGGTGCTCCGAAGGCTATCCTGGAGGGCGCTTCCAAGGATGACGCTGAGGCTGCTAAGACCAAGCTGGAAGAGGCTGGCGCAAAGGTCTCCCTCAAGTAAGTCTGCCTTACTTACCGCGCTTCGGCCTAGTGCCGAATGTGCAGGCAAATCAAAGCCGCTGGGAATCACGTTCCGTGATTTCCGGCGGTTTTTTGTTGTCTTGCTACGCTTAAGTGACAAATATTGAATCGTGTGCCCAGTTCTCCGGGCGCGCGGGTAGCTAAAACTGATCTAATCGCAGATGGTGGCAGAGAAGTGACGAATAAAAAGGGCTCCGGCAAAGGCCTCTACATCCTGGGTGCGCTCGGTGCGCTGATTGGCGTAGCGCTGATCACTGTGGGCGTCATGCTCCCAAAGGTTGTATCGAACGACAAGGCCGTGCCTCTAGACCTGGCCGCGACAACGCTCACCCTGAACGATCCCGCGGCGGTTATCGGCCCGAACTACCAAGGGCTAGACGGTAAAGAGGACGTGACGGCGCCGGTCAACCGCCAGTTCAAGATCACGCTCGAGGAACCCGCCACCGATGAGGAAGCCAGTGCGCGCGTCGGCGTGACCACCGCTCGTACGGATGTGGAGGACGATCTGGAATCGCTGCTGGACGCACAGGTCTGGAGCTTTACCGTGGATCGTCGCACGGGCGAGGCGAAGGGTAATGCGAAGGTCTCGGACACGCCCGCTACCCCGGCCACCGACGGCGAGATCGCCGGTTACTGGGCCAAATTCCCGCAGGGTACTGAGCAGCGCTCTTATGACTATTTCGATATGACGCTACGTCGCGCGCTGCCTGCGGAGTTCACCGGCACTCGCAATGTCACCACCGCTGACGGGCGCGAGCACGAGCTGTACGTCTTCCGCCAAGAGATCCCGGCAACCTCCGTGGCCAAGGAGTACGCGGGAGTACGCAACACCATCACCGTTGAAGGGGAGGGCGGCAAGCCACAGCGCGCTCAGCTGTTCCACGAAGGCTGGCGCGAGCTGGCGGTAGAGCCGAAGTCCGGCCTGCTGGTGAGCGTGGAGGAGAACGTGAAGGACACGTACCGTGACGATTCCGGTAAGGACGTGCAGAACCTGCTGCAGTTCCACGGCAAGACCCCACAGCGGGTGACGCAGTCCATGCTGGATCAGGCTATGGAGGTCAGCGGACAGCGCCACACCGATAAATGGGGAGTTGCATTGATTGTCGCGGGTGTTATTGTGGCAGCAGCATCCGTGGTGTTGGTCCTGTGGCGACGTGCCAAGCGTAGGGCTGAGCGTCGAGCTGAGAGTCGGGCGGGGGAGCCTGAGAGTCAGGTGGAAGAAGCCTAGACATTCGCGCAGCCATGCTATAGGATGGTTCGTTGCGCTGGATTTGATTTGTTGAGCTATCGGCTACAACGAAACGACTACAAAGCTACGCAGAAGTGATGTGAAGACATTACGTATGAAGCAGACTTTGCCAAACGAGCCAAAAAGGCCATTTGACAAGGTCGTTTAGTCGTTTCTGCGTGGGGATAGTTTGGCAGGGAAAATCCAACTAAATCGACCATCACGAGACCGTACACACACAATCACGGCCGCGCACTACAGCTCCACCACGTAGTGCCCGACCAATGTTGTGCTGGAAGGACCCATCTTGGCAGTCTCCCGCCAGACCAGCTCAGTGGCCGGAATTCCCGGAGCTCCGCAGCGACACAGCTTTGCGAAGATCGACGCTCCGATTGAGGTTCCAGGCCTTCTTGACCTCCAACGAGAGTCCTTCGCTTGGCTCGTTGGCACGCCTGAGTGGCGTGCCCGCGCCCAAGCAGAGGCAGGGGAGGACGTCCGCATCATGAGCGGACTCGAGGAGATTCTCGAGGAGCTCTCTCCGATCGAGGACTACTCCGAGAACATGTCCCTCACCCTGTCCGAGCCACGCTTCGATGACGTGAAGTCCACCATCGACGAGGCGAAGGATAAGGACATCAACTACGCGGCACCGCTGTACGTGACCGCGGAATTCACCAACTCCATGTCTGGTGAGATCAAGTCCCAGACGGTCTTCATCGGTGACTTCCCGATGATGACCGACAAGGGCACGTTCATCATCAACGGCACGGAGCGTGTCGTTGTCTCCCAGCTCGTCCGTTCCCCGGGCGTGTACTTCGACGCCTCCATCGACGCCTCCACCGAGCGTCCCCTGCACTCCGTGAAGGTGATCCCTTCCCGCGGTGCATGGCTCGAGTTCGACGTGGACAAGCGCGACACCGTCGGCGTGCGCATCGACCGCAAGCGCCGCCAGCCGGTCA
>NZ_CALLDG010000075.1 GCF_937999985.1 uncultured Corynebacterium sp. | reverse complement strand
CCCAGGAGATCAAGCCGCAGGCTCGCACACTGGCAGAAGACCGCGGTTTCCGTTGCGTTACCCTGGACTATGAAGCAATGCGAGGAACTGACTCCTCGGAGCTGCGGCTTTTCTAAAAGACTCAGCTTTCTTAGTCGGTTTTAGCCCTCAACAGGCGATTATTTCCTCCCGCGCGGCCAGCGCGTGGGAGGGCAAGTAAGAAAGGACACTTACAAGGTGACGAATCCTTCTAATACTCCTCCGTCCCGCTTCGTGGCCGGGGCGGTGGACCTGGGTGCGGTGAAGCAGCAGGCTGAGCAGCGGGCGCAGGCGCAGGCTCGCGCCGCCCAGGCTGGGGCGGCGGGCGCTAGTACTGCCGCTGGAGGTGCTGGCGCGGCAGGCGCACCGGCAGGCCAGCCAGGTACGGCTAGCGGAGTTGGCTCTGGAGGTGCGGGCGCTGGAGCTCCGGCAGCTTTCGTTAGTACCGTCACCCCTGAGAACTTCGAGTTGGACCTCGTGGTTCGTTCTACTCAGGTGCCGGTGGTTACGCTGCTGGGTTCCGCCCGCTCGGAAGCCTCGGAGCAGATGCGCCAGGACTTCACCAAGCTGGCTGAGGCCCAGCAGGCGCCGACTAAGTGGCTCTTCCGATACGTGGATGTGGATGCCACCCCGGAGGTCGCCCAGGCCTTCGGCGTGCAGGCAATCCCCACTGTCATCGCGCTGGCAGCCGGGCGCCCACTCACCAACTTCGAGGGCGGCCAGCCCGCCGCGCAGCTGCACGGCTGGGTAGATGCTGTCGTGCAGGCGGTAGACGGCAAGCTGCGAGGCCTGGCCCCGGAGGAGGATCCGGCTAATGTGGCCGGAGCCGGCGGTGGTGCAGGTGCTGGCGGTGCCGACGTGAACCAGGATGCGGGCGACCCGCGCCTGGCTGCCGCCGCCGAGAAGCTTGAAGCGGAGGATTACGCGGGCGCAATTGCGGATTACGACGCCATCCTTGCCAACCCCGCGCAGGCCGACGACGCGGTCGTAGGGGAGGCCCGCGCGGCGCGGGCCAACGCGCTGCTGATGCAGCGCCTGTCCACGGGTGGGGACGAGTTCGCGGAATCCGACCGCCTGCTGCTGGCGGGCGACAGGCCTAAGGCCTTCGACTTGCTGATCGAGGAGCTGCGCCCGTCCGCCGAGGGCAGCGCAGATCACAAGAAGCAGGCGAAGGCTCGTCTGCTGGAGCTGTTCAGCCTGTTCGACCCGGCGGATCCGGAGGTTATCGCGGGTCGCACCCGCATGGCCTCGGCTCTGTTCTAGACGCCAGCGCCATCCTGGCGCGCGGACGGCGCAAGCACCGGCGCTGACGCTCGCCACCTCAGGCGGGGCGCTCGTCGCCGTGGCCGCGAGTGCTGAGCGGGGTTTAGCCCTCCAACACGAACCAGCGCGCGGTGTGCGCCGGGATCTGCAGCACGGCGGAGGCGTCCATGCCGTGGGAGCCGGTGGGCTCCGTGTGCAGGTCGCCACTTACGCGCCCGGCGCCCTCGTACTTCACGTCGTCGGTGTTCAACACCTCGCGCCACGTACCGGCCTGCGGCAGGCCGATGCGGTAGTTCTCCTGGGTGGTGCCCGAGAAGTTAATTACACATGCCAGCTCGCGCCCACGGTGGCGTCGAATAAAGGAAAGAACGTTATTCGTCGAGTCGTCGCTGGCGATCCATTGGAAGCCCTCCGGCGCGTGATCCTGCCCCAGAGCGGGCTCGGAGTGGTAGAGCTTGTTTAGCTGGCTGGTCAGCGCGCTGATGCCGCGGTGGAACTCGCCCTCCCAGCCCTCGAGGTCGTGCCAGTCCAGGCCGCGGGACTCGTTCCACTCCTCGGTCTGGCCCCATTCCTGGCCCTGGAAGAGCAGCTTCTTGCCCGGGTGCGCCCACATGAACGCCAGGTAGCTGCGCACCATCGCCGCCTTGTCCCAGGCGGAACCGGCGGGCATACGCGACCACAGGGTTCCCTTGCCGTGCACAACCTCGTCGTGGCTGATCGGCAGCACGTACTTCTCGGAGTAGGCGTAGACCATCGAGAACGTGATCTCGTTGTGGTGGTAGCTGCGGTAGGCCGGATCGCGTTGGATGTACTCCAGGCTGTCGTGCATCCAGCCCATGTTCCACTTCAGGCTGAATCCCAGGCCGCCCTCGCTGGTGGGGGCAGTCACGCCCGGCCAGGAAGTCGACTCTTCGGCGATGGTAAGCGAACCCGGGCACTCACGGTGCACGGTGGCGTTCATTTCCTTCAGGAACTCCACCGCATCGAGGTTTTCGCGGCCGCCGAACTCGTTGGGCAGCCAGTCATCGCGGGAGTAGTCCAGGTACAGCATCGAGGCCACAGCATCCACGCGCAGGCCGTCGATGTGGAATTCCTTGCACCAGTACAAAGCGTTGGCCACCAGGAAGTTGCGCACCTCGTTGCGACCGAAGTCGAACACGTAGGTGCCCCAGTCCGGCTGCTCGCCGCGGCGCGGATCCGGGTGCTCGTAGCAGGCCTCACCGTCGAAGCGGCCCAGTGCCCAGCCGTCCTTGGGGAAGTGGCCGGGAACCCAGTCCATGATCACACCGATGCCGGCGCGGTGCAGCGAGTCGATCAGGAAGCGCAGATCGTCCGGGCCGCCGTAGCGGTTGTTCGGCGCGTAGTAGCCGGTCACCTGGTAGCCCCAGGAGGGTTCGAAGGGGTGCTCGGAAACACCCATCAGTTCCACGTGGGTGTAGCCCAGCTCCTGCACGTACTCCACCAGCTCCGCGGCCAGCTCTTGGTAGTTGCGCCCCTTGCGCCAGCTGCCGAGGTGCATTTCGTAGATGCTCATGGTCTCGTCCACGCCTACGGCGGCGCGGTGTGCCAGCCACTCGTCGTCGCTCCAGGCAAAGTCGCTGTCCTCCACGACGATGGAAGCGGTCGCGGGCGCGGGCTCGGCCAGGCGTGCCATCGGGTCGGCCTTGTCCAGGCGCACACCGTCGCCGGTGGTAATGGAGAACTTGTAGTGCGCCCCCGCTCCCACGCTGGGGATCCACAACTCCCAGATGCCGCTGCTACCCAGCGCGCGCATGGGGTGCTGGTTGGCGTTCCAGCCGTTGAAATCGCCGATCACGGAAACACCCGCAGCATGCGGCGCCCACACGGAAAAGGCCACGCCACCGTCCACTACATGCGCGCCGAGAACCTTCCACAGCTCCTCGTGGCGGCCTTCGCCGATGAGGTAGCGGTCGAGGTCGCCGACGGTCGGCAGGCGCCGGTAGGGGTCTTCCAGGGTGGCAGTGGTGCCGCCGGCCCAGGTGACTTCGAAGACGTAGGTGTCTACGAAGTAGTCCACGGTCGCGGTGAATAGCGCCGGGTATTCTTCGGCCGCCGCCATCGGCACCGGCTCGCCGCCGTTGATGCGCACGGCGACGGACTCCGCCCCGCACTGAACCGTGCGGATGGTGGTGGTTCCGTCGCTGTTCTCGTGTGCCCCAAGCACGTCGTGCGGGGCGTGGTGCCTACGTTCTGCGAGCCGGTGGTAATCGTGGTTCATACCCGCCGATTCTACCTGCGGGGATCGTATTCTTCCTGGGCTCGCGTGCAGACTCGCTCGCGCTCACCCTCACCAAGGGTGGGCAGCCGGAAGAGGTGCGCAACCTGGAAGTCCGGATCCAGGCGCACGTAGTTGCTGGCGCCCCAGGTGTAGGTCTGGTTCGTCGGCAGGTCGGTGACCTCGAAGTGCGCATCTTCCGGCGCGCCCAGGCCAAGCGCTTCGGTATCCAGGTGCACAGAGCCCTCGACGATCGCATTGGGGTTCAGGTTCACCACCACGAGCACCGCGTTGCCGGTAACGCCGTCGACCTTCGAATACGCGAGCAGGTCGTCGCTTGTTGTTTCGTGCAAGCGCAGGGTGCGCTGTTGCTGCAGCGCCGGGTTTTCTTGACGCCACAGGTTCAGATCCCTGATCCATTCAGCGCAATTGTCCACTGAGTAGTCGCGCGGACGCAGCTCGTACTTCTCGGAGTCCAGGTATTCCTCCGAGCCCGCGTGAACCGGCGTGGATTCGTAGATCTCAAAGCCGGAGTACACGCCCCACAGCGGGGAGAGGGTGGAGGCCAGGGCGGCGCGGATGGCGAACATGGCCTTCCCACCGGTCTGCAGGGATTCGTGCAGGATGTCCGGGGTGTTCACGAACAGATTCGGGCGGAAAACATCGGCGTAGTTAGCTATGTCTCCGGCGAATTCCTCTAGCTCCTCCTTGGTGGTCTTCCAAGTGAAGTAGCTGTAGGACTGCGTGAATCCCGCCTTGGCCAGGCCGTAGAGCCGCGGCGGGCGGGTGAAGGCCTCAGAGAGGAAGACCACGTCCGGGTCGGTGGCGTGGACCTCGGCGATCAGCCACTGCCAGAAGTTCGTGGGCTTGGTGTGCGGGTTGTCCACGCGGAAGATGCGAACGCCGCGGCCGATCCACAGGCGCACTACCTTCAGTACCTCGCGGTACAGGCCCTCCGGGTCGTTGTCGAAGTTCAACGGGTAGATGTCCTGGTACTTCTTCGGCGGGTTCTCGGCGTAGGCGATGGTGCCATCCGGCAGCACGGTGAACCACTCCGGGTGCTCCTTAGCCCACGGGTGGTCGGGGGCGCACTGCAGCGCCAGATCCAGGGCGACCTTCAGGCCTTGGTCGTTGGCTGCGGCGACGAAGTTCTCGAAGTCCTCGACGGTGCCTAGGCGTGGGTGCACGGCCTCGTGGCCTCCGTCCTTGGAGCCGATGGCCCAGGGGGAGCCGACGTCCTCCGGAGTGGGGGTCAAGGTGTTGTTCTTACCCTTGCGGTTGATCTCGCCGATCGGGTGAATCGGCGGCAGGTAGAGCACGTCGAAGCCCATGTCCGCGATGCGCGGCAGGTCTGCGGCGGCGGTGGCGAAGGTGCCGTGCACCGGGTTGCCGTCGGCATCCCAACCGCCAGTAGAGCGGGGGAACATCTCGTACCAGGCACCCACGCCGGCGGTTTTCTCTTCCACCAGCACGTGGAACTCCGGGCCGCGGGTCAGCAGGTCGCGCAGCGGGCGCTTGTCCAAGGCCTTCTTGATCTCCGGAGACAGGGCGGTGGCCAGGCGCTCGTCGATGCTCAAGGATTCATCGCGCAGCTGGCCGGGTACGGAGGCCACTAGCTCCCGGTGCTTGCGGGAGGCCTTCTCCGCCGCCCGCTCGAACAGGCGCGCTCCGAGCTCAAAGTCGTTGGCCAGGGCCTGGGCATCCTGGCCCGCGGCTACCTTCTTGGTGATTGCGTTGAACCATGTGGCCGCTGGGTCCGACCAGGCGTCAACACGAAAGGTCCACATACCCGGCACATCCGGAACGAACACGGCATGGCGACGGTCGACGTCCTCGGGGTCTGGCGACATCGTGATCTTCGCACGGCCACCCTCGGCGCCGGCGGGGCGACGGACGACGAGGGTGGCGGAGATGGCGTCGTGCCCCTCGCGCCAGACGCTTGCGCTAACCGGAAACACCTGGCCGACGATGGCCTTGGCGGGGGTGGCTCCGTGGGAGATGACGGGGGAGATGCAGTCGATGCCGAGGCGGCCGGTCATGGGGAAGCTCCTTTAAATGGCAGTGGGGATCCGTTGGCAGTTCGCGTTGGTGCTTACACAGCAAGCCTATGTTGTTGGCACACTTCGCGCGGATCTTGAGGCACCATGGGGGAGTGAGCGAGAACGTGACGAACCTAATTTCCACCCCGGCCACCGCGCAGGCTGACGAGGACGACCTGATCGTAAACATGCGCAACGTCTCCGTCGTGCGCGACGGACGAGCCATCCTGGCGCCGATGGATTGGCAGGTGGAGCTGGACGAACGCTGGATCATCGTCGGCCCCAACGGGGCGGGCAAGACCACCCTGATGCGCCTGGCATCGGCGCAGATGTTCCCGACAACTGGCACCGTGAAGCTCATCGGCGAGCAGGTGGGCAAGGTGGATCTGCGCGAGCTGCGCACCGCCATCGGCATGAGCTCTTCGGCGCTGGCACAGCGCGTGCCGGGGGATGAGAAGGTCGCGGACATCGTGATTTCCGCCGGTTATGACGTGCTGGGCCGCTGGCGCGAGGATTACGACGAGCTGGACTACGAGCGCGCCATCGAGATCCTGGAAAGCGTCGGTGCCTACCACTTGGCCGAGCAGACCTGGAGGACCCTAAGCGAAGGCGAACGCAAGCGCGTGCTGATCGCCCGCGCCTTGATGAACGACCCCGAGCTGCTACTGCTGGACGAGCCGGGCGCCGGCCTGGACCTCGGCAGCCGCGAGGACCTGGTGGCGCTGTTGTCGGACCTGGCGGCGGATGCGGACTCGCCGGCGATTGTGATGATCACCCACCACGTGGAAGAAATCCCGCCGGGGTTCACCCACGCTCTGCTGCTGGACGAAGGCGAGGTTGTGGCTCAGGGAATCCTGGAAGACGTGATGACCAGCGAGAACCTCACCCGCACCTTCCACCAGCCGATCGAAGTCAAGCACGAAGACGGTCGCTGGTTCGCCCGCCGTAGCCGCCAGCGCCGGGGTAGCCACCGTTCCGGTGGAGCTAGTGGAGCCCAGTGAAGACAGTGGACCCCGGTGAAGACAGCCACCGCCGCTAGGAAGATCGGTAGACTCTGATCCATGAAGGAAAACCGTTTAGGCCCAGTGCAGCCACGTCACGCGTCAACGGTGATTCTGTTGCGCGACACGTTGTCGGGGATCGAGGTATACGTCCAGGAGCGTGCCTCGACTATGAAGTTCTGCGCGGAGATGACGGTTTTCCCAGGCGGAGGGGTGGATTCCCGCGATATGCCGGGGGACGTTGACGGCGATGGCCACATGTCGCCGGCCATCAATTGGCAGGGCGCGGAGGTCAAGTGGTGGGCCAAGCGCCTGCAGAAGCCGGAATCCATGGCCCGCGCCCTGGTCTGCGCCGCGGTGCGCGAGACCTTCGAGGAAAGCGGCACGTTGCTGGCCACCCACCGCGATGGCTCCCCGGTAGTGGACACCACTCCCTACCAGGAAGAACGCAAGCTGCTGGAGAACCACCATCTAAGCTTTTCCGACTTCATGAGCAACAACAACCTGGTCTTGCGCTCTGACTTGCTGCGCCCTTGGGCCAACTGGGTCACTCCGGTGGAGCAGCCGATCCGCTACGACACGGCTTTCTTCGTGGCCGCCATGCCGGAGGGGCAGGAGACCAGGGCCGATACCCCGGAGGCCACCTCGACGGGCTGGTTCCGTCCATCCACGCTGCTGGACGGGTGGCGCTCCCGCAAGATATCTCTGATGCCGCCGACGTGGGCGCAGCTGAAGTTGCTGGATACTTTCCGTACTGTCGAGGAAGTGTTGGATTTTTCCTCCAGCCTCTCCGTCGATCCGGTGCTCGAGGAGCCCGTCGACGAGCCGTACATGGCCGAGTACTACTTGATGGAGCAGCAGATGTATGGCGCGCCTGCCCGCCAGTTCGCGCCGGGCATGAAGTTCGTCGTTGACCCCGCCGAGATGCCGGAGAATCCTTTCGCCATCCGCCCCGACTCCTACGAGCAGTAGCGCGCAAGGATGGCCTTTTCTGCTGCCGAGCTGGATTTTTTGCTCGCTGATTGCGCCGCTGGTTCGCCCCTTATTAATGACGCCACCACGTACCAGCTAACCAAGAGAACCCTCGTGCAGGACCTTTCCCACCTGCGTAAGGCACACGGCGACAACGCCCGCGCCCTGGCGGAACTGGTGCAGGCCCGCCGCGCGGGCAAGCTGCCGGAGAATTGGCTGATGGATAGTGAATCCGTCCAGCAGGCCACCCCGCCGGGAGTCGCCGAGTGGCGCGCGGAGGTGTTGAAGGCCGCCGGGGTGGAGGCCGCTGTGGATGTCACGTGCAGCATCGGCACCGAGCTGCACGCGCTTTCTGCCGCGGGGCTGCGCGTACTGGGCGGGGATCTGGACCACCAGCGCCTGCGGATGGCTCGTTTCAATGTGCCGGAGGTTCCGGTTGTGCGTATGGATGCGCTGCGACCCGCGTTCACCGGTGACCTGAAATCCGGCGCACTGAAATCCGGTGCGCTGAAATCCGGCGTGGTGGTGGCGGACCCAGCACGCCGGAATTCCTCGGGGCGCATCGCCAAGTTGGAAGACCTGCAGCCGCCGCTGCCCGAGCTCATGGACTGCTACGACAATCTGGTGGTCAAATGCGCGCCAGGCATCGACTACTCCGAGTTCGACGGCCACGTGGAGGTTGTTTCCGTCGATGGAGGAGTAAAGGAGACGTGTCTATATTCACCCGCGATCTTTGGGCGGGGGCGCCGGGCGGTGGTGATGGGGGCGTCATCAGTTAAAGAAACAGTGACAAGCGACGAACCCGAGACCGACCGCGTGGGCGGGGTAGGGCGCTACATCGTGGATCCCGATGGTGCCATCGTGCGCGCTGGGCTGGTGCGCCAGTACGCGGCGCGGCACGGGCTGTGGCAGCTGGACCCGCACATCGCGTACCTGACAGGCGACGAGCTGCCCGCGGGCGTGCGAGGCTTTGAGGTTGTTGAAGAAGTGCCGCTGAAGAAGGCGCGGCCCGCGCTGGTGGGGCTGGGTGCGAGGAGCGTGGAAATCCTCGTGCGCGGCGTGGATGTGGGCCCCGACGAGCTGCGGAAGAAATGGAAGCTGAAGAAGGGTAGCGCAGGCGGAAACGGTGGCGGAAGCGGTGCCGCGGCGGCGGATTCCGCCTACTCGGTAGTGGTTACGCGCATCGGCGAGGGCGGCGCTGCCAAGGCTGTGGCCTTTATCTGTAGGGCTCGCCGCAGCTCGCGGGGGTAGTTCTAAAACAATATAAGAAATTTGTGGCGGTGGTCACCTGGTGGTAGGTACTATGGTGCCAAATCACAATACCCAAGCAGGAAGGTCAACGAATGTCGAACATCGTTGTTCTGGTTAAGCAGGTGCCGGACACCTACTCCGAGCGCAAGCTCACCGACGATGACTTCACCCTCGACCGCGACAGCGCAGACGCTGTCCTGGACGAAATCAACGAAAACGCTGTTGAGGCTGCACTGCAGCTGAAGGAAGCAGACAGCTCCCGCAACGTCATCGTTCTGTCCGTCGGCCCGGAGCGCGCAACCGAGGCGCTGCGCAAGGCACTGTCCCTGGGCTGCGACGAGGCCAAGCTGGTTGTCGACGAGAACCTGGCTGGCTCCGACGCACTGGGCACGGCATGGACTCTGTCCAACGCTCTGAACCAGATCGAGGACATCGAGCTGATTATCGCCGGTAACGCCTCCACCGACGGTGGCGCTGGCTCCATCCCGGGCCTGCTGGCTGAGTACCGCCAGATCCCGGCTCTGACCCACATGGAAGAGCTGAGCGTTGAGGGGGGCAAGGTCACCGGTAAGCGCGTTACCGAAGAGGGCGTGTTCGGCCTGGAGGCTCCGACCCCGGCCATCGTGTCTGTGACTGAGAAGTCCAACACCCCGCGCTTCGCTGCCTTTAAGGGCATCATGGCTGCCAAGAAGAAGACCATCGAAGAGCTGTCTCTGGAAGAGATTGGCGTGGACGCTGCAAACGTTGGCCTGGCAAACGCCACCACCTCCGTTTCCGCTTCCACCCCGAAGCCGCCGAAGTCGGCTGGTGAGATCGTCAACGACGAGGGCGAGGGCGGCAAGCAGCTGGTCGAGTTCCTGGTCAAGGAAAAGCTGGTTTAAGGGAAGTAGGGATTTAAGGACATGACCAACGTACTAGTACTGGTTGAGCACGGTGAGGGTCAGCTGAAGAACTCCACCGTCGAGCTGATCACCGCTGCACGCGTGTTCGGCACCGTCGGCGCCGTTGTAGTTGGCGCTCCCGGCACCACCGAGAAGCTGCAGGGCGCACTGGCCGAGGCTGGCGCAGAGACCATCTACGCCGCAGAGTCCGACCAGGCAGAGTCCCTGCTGGTTACCCCGGAGGTCGACGCACTGTCCGGCCTAGCAGCACAGCTGCAGGTTCCGGTTATCGTCTCCGCTACCGCAACCGGCAACGAGGTTGCAGGCCGCGTAGGTGCCCGCGTTGCTTCCGGTGTTCTGTACAACACCAACAACATCACCGCCGAGAAGTCCGCTGAGATCAGCATCTTCGGTGGCGCTTACACCGTTACCGCTTCCGCCGCTGGCGCATCCCCGGTCTTCACCCTGGCTCCGGGCTCCCTGGATCCGGAGCCGCAGGCTGCCGCTGGCAACGTCCAGCAGGTTGAGCTGCCGGGCGCTGGCCCGACTGCCGTCACCATCACCTCCTTCGCTCCGGCTGAGGCTGGCGACCGTCCGGAACTGACCGAGGCCAACATCGTGGTCTCCGGTGGCCGTGGTGTGGGTGGCTCCGAGGGCTTCACCGACGTTGTCGAGCCGCTGGCCGACGTCATGGGCGCCGCTGTTGGTGCTTCCCGTGCGGCTGTGGACGCCGACTACTACCCGGGCAAGTTCCAGGTTGGTCAGACCGGTGTTACGGTCTCCCCGAACCTGTACATCGCACTGGGTATCTCCGGCGCTATCCAGCACAAGGCTGGTATGCAGACCTCCAAGACCATCGTTGCTGTGAACAAGGACGAAGAGGCATCCATCTTCGAGATCGCAGACTTCGGTGTTGTCGGCGACCTGTTCAAGGTTGCTCCGCAGGCTACCGAGGAGCTGAAGAACCGCAAGTAGTTCTTCGCCCTAGGCTTTAATAGCCGCCCTGTCGCCACTACTGGCGCGGGCGGCAGCCATTAACCGGCGCCCTTTCGCTTAGCTTTACGCAGGCGGAAGGGCGCCGGTTTTTGTGCCATCTTCTGCGCTACCCGTCCTGCTGTCGGATGTAGTCCTCCATGTATGGCAGCGTGAATCGCACGCGGCCGAATCCCGCCGGCTCGATCAGATCGCGGGTAATCAGGCGGCTTCGCCAGGTGGACAGGCCTCTTGGCTCTACGCCCAGGTGAGCGGCGATGTCGCCAGTCTTGACAGCTCTCGTTGCCGGTGCTGCTGCGCTTACCGGTTCTGGTTCGGACGCCCCTTCGTCGGCACTAATCGCAACCATCGCGCGGAGGAAGTTCATTTCACCCTCCGGCAGGCGGCTGAGTGCGGGGCGGTGGACGTGGCTAGTCATGCGGTCGATAGCCCGCTGGGAGGCCGTCTCCACGTGTGTGACCTCGATGATGTCCGAACCGTTGATCCCGGCTGCCGCCCAGGACAGTGCGCCAACCACTTGGATGAGGTACGGGTAGCCGCGGCAAATGTCGGTGGCGCGGACTAGGGCGTCATCAGTAAAAGGGCGGCCAGAATCCGCGGCGGTGATGGCGAGGGTCTTCGAGACTTCCTCAGCCGGCACAGCGTGGAGGTCTACGCGGAAGGCGCGGCGGAGGAACGTGGTGCCCTCGTGTTGCAGTAGCGTGTCCACGCCGTGGGGCAGACCTGCGCAGACAAAAGCAATGTCGCGCTCGTCGCGCATGAGGTCCTGGACCGCTGTAGCCAGGCGGTGGAGCTGGTCGAGGTCAGCGGATTGCAGCTCGTCGAGGGTGATGAGGATGCCAGTGCCGGTGATTACGTCGGAGAGTTCGCGTAGGCGGGTGATGAGCGTCGGAACGCTGCGGAGTTCCTCGGCCCGCGAGTGTGCTTCCGTGCGGAAGCTGCCCACGCCGGTGATGGAGGCCCCGGAAAGCTTGCGCTCCGGTGGCTGCTCGATGCTTGTGATGGCGGTGGGGATCGTTGTTTCGACCAGCTCGGAGATCATGTCGCTATTGGGGTAGGCTCGCAGGACGATCCAACCCTGGGCGCGAGCCTTGTCTTCGATCTCGTTGAGCAGCACCGTTTTGCCCACACCACGCAGACCGCTGGCCAAGATCGTGCGGTGCGGGGAGCCGGGCCCCTCGGCGAGACTGAGCTCGAAGTCCTGCAGCAGCTCGGCCCGGCCCGCCAGGTAGTACGGCGACGTGCCGAAGCTGGGGCGGAAGGGGTTGCGCGGGCCGGGTGCAGCGGGCTGGCGTGAGGGATCGGACATGCCTCACAGCATAGTGTAGCTTTGGTAGATTTTGTTAGATCTGTTAGATCTCAGTGGGCTTGTTAGAAGTGTTAGATCCGGGATCTTTCGATCCGGCTGTGTCCTTGTCCGTGGCTGTGGCTGTGTCTGTGTCCTTCTGGTTCTTCCGAAGCATATAGATGATCGCGATGAGAAGGCCAGGAACCGCAAGGACAAGAAGCGCGATCAGTACCATCAACAGAAACTCTGCGAGACCCAAGTGCGATTACTCCTGTCGCGATCGGCTCTGAGTACTTGAAGGGTATCAAGAGGCAACGGTCCCGTGCGCGGTGTGCGGCGCCCAAGAAGTAGGGTAGGGGCGTGAACAAGACCAACCACGCAGCGAAGAACCCGGCGCCCGGCACGCCGGATGACGCGACGGACAGCGCGGAAACCAACGGCGCAGAAACTAACGGCGCGGAAACTGGCGGTGCGGAAACTGGCGGCGGAGCAGGTACGCGAGGGCGCCTGTACGTGGACAACGCGGCGTCCCAGGCCTTGCGCTCCGAAGCGCAGGAGGCGATGCAGCGCGCCGCGGGGCTGCTGAACCCCGCCGGCCAGTACAAGACCGGCCGCGATGCCCGCCGCAGCCTCGAGGACGCCCGCGAGCAGATCGCCGAACTCCTCGGCGCGGATGCAGCAGAGGTGATCTTTACCGGCTCCGGTACGGAGGCCGACAATATCGCCATCCAGGGGCTCGCGTTTGGTTCGAAGGCTCACCGTGGCGCGCACGTGATCGCCAGCTCCGACATCGAACACCCCGCCGTGGTCGAGTCCGTCGACTGGCTCACGGCCGGGCCTCTCGATCTGGGGTTTGAACGTGCGGTCCTTCCGGTGGACGCCGCCGGCCGCATCCGTGCCGAAGACTGGATCGCCGGTCTAGAAAACGGCGCGGGCGCAGACTCTGTACAAGGTTCTCCGGGCGCTGCAGATGGGGCCAGCGACCTGGCGCTGCTGACCTGTATGTGGGCCAACAACGAAACCGGCGCGATCCAGCCGGTGGAGACGCTCGCCAGCTTTGCCCGCGACAACGGCGTGCCTTTCCACACCGACGCAGTGCAAGCCGTCGGCCATATACCCGTCGACTTCCACGCCCTCGGCGCCACCACGCTGGCCGCCAGCGCCCACAAGTTCGGCGGCCCGAAGAACACGGGCCTGCTGCTCGCCCGCCGGGACGCGGACATCTTAAGCCCCGTGCGCGGAGGCGGCCAGGAGCGAAAGCTCCGCTCCGGCACCGTGAACGTGCAGGGTGCGGTGGGATGTGCGGCGGCGTTGGCGTCATCAATTAAAGAACTAGAACAAGCAACCGCCAGAATGCGCGTGGCGCGCGAGAGGCTACGGGCAGCGGCGCAGCGCATCGATGGCGTGCGGATTTGGACTCCCGAGGTCGGCGCGCTGCCCGGGCACCTGCACATGAGCTTCCCCGGCGCGGAGGGCGACTCACTGATCATGCTTTTGGACGCCGCCGGGGTGGACGCATCGACGGGCTCCGCCTGCAGCGCCGGGGTGAACCGCGCCAGCCACGTGCTGACCGCCATGGGCGTGCCAGTGGACGTGGCCCGGGGAGCACTGCGGCTAACTCTGGGCGCGGACATCACCGACGACCAGGTCGAGTACCTAGCCGGCATCCTGCCGCGCGTGGTCGAGCAGGCCCGCGCCGCCGGAATGGCCTAGCTGGGTGGGCCAGCGGAATCGCCCAGCGGAATGGCCTAAGAGGCCGGTACGCGAGTAGGGTGCCAAACATGCGAGTAGTAGCAGCAATGAGTGGCGGTGTGGATTCCGCCGTGGCGGCCTCCCGAGCACTTGAGGCCGGACACGAAGTGATCGGCGTACACCTGGCGCTATCCCAGTCTCCCGAGGCCGTGCGGGCGGGTTCGCGCGGGTGCTGCTCCCTGGAGGACTCCGCGGACGCACGCCGCGTGGCCGACAAGCTGGGGATCCCTTTCTACGTGTGGGACTTCTCCGACCGCTTCAAGGCCGACGTGATCGACGACTTCGTGGATTCCTACGCCATCGGCGAGACCCCCAACCCGTGCCTGCGGTGTAACGAGAAGATCAAGTTCGAGGCGCTGCTGGACCGTTCCATCGCGCTGGGATTCGACGCGGTAGTGACCGGGCATTACGCCCGCCTGCACGATGGCGTGATGCGCCGCGGCGTGGACGCCAACAAGGACCAGTCGTACGTGCTGGGCGTGCTGACCGACGAGCAGCTAGCGCACTGCATGTTCCCGGTTGGCGACACGATCAAGCCGGAGATCCGCGAGGAGGCGAAGGACCGCGGTTTTGGTGTGGCCTCCAAGCCGGATTCCCACGACATCTGCTTCATCCCCGACGGGCAGACGCAGGCTTTTCTGGGGAAGAAAATTGGTCTGCGGCCGGGGCTGATGAAGGACCAGGACGGCTCGACCGTCGCGGAGCACGACGGCGTATACGGCTTCACCATTGGCCAGCGCAAGGGGCTGGGGCTGCCACGCGAGGGCCTGGATGGCAAGCCGCGCTATGTGACGGATATTGACGCCGCCACGGGCACCGTCACCATCGGTCAGCGCGACGATCTACGGGTCGGTGGGATCACGGCCGACCGGCTGAAGCGCCTGGACCCTTCCGTGCACGGCCGCGAGTTTGAGTGCGAGGTGCAGGTGCGCGCCCACGGTGGGGTAGTGCCCGCCACCGCGCGGTTGGTGGACGACCCGGAGGGGACCACTCCGGCGGGGCGCGTCAAGAAGGAGGGCGAGAGCCCGTGGCGCCTGGAGCTAGACCTGCACGAGCCGCTGCAGGGAGTGGCGCGCGGTCAGGCCGCCGTGGTCTACCAGCCGGACGCCGACGGCGACATCCTGCTGGGCAGCGGCACCATCCGCGCCACCGCACCGTGGAGCGATGCGGGTGACCCCGCGCCGGGAGATAGCGCGGCGAATGCCGAAGCCGCTGGCGGCGCGGGTGAGCGCGCAACGCCGGCGAAGGCGTAGCACGGCGATGGCAGACAACACCGCACAGCCGCAGCCGATCGAGCGCCTGGGCTGGTGGGAGAACACCGTCACGGACCACGCGGAGGTGCGCGCCGCGATTCAGTCCGCGCTGAACCGCACGTGCGACGTGGACGAGGACACAGGCGTGCCGCCGGTCTTGTCGTTTCCGCGCTGCGGGCGGGCGGGGGACCTCACGGCGCTGACGGCTAGCTTCGCGCAGCTGCCGATCCGCGCTAATCCCCGCGGCTGGGAGCTGACTGCCCACCCGAGCCTGGAATCCCGACGCATGGACGGCTGGGTACGCGAGGCCACGGATGCCGCCGAGGAGCTGCTGACGGGCAAGGTCGAGCGGCTGATGCTGCACGTCACCGGCCCGTGGACGTTCGGCGCGGACGTGGAGTTCCGCGGCCACCCAGTTTTGCGCGACCGCCCGGCGTTTAAGGATTGCGCCCTGCACCTGGGTTTCGGCGTGGAGCAGGTCGCCGGTGCGCTGTCGGCGGCGCTCGGCTGCGAAGTCATCATTGCGCTCCACGAGCCGCGCGTCCGCGAGGTCATGGGTGGCCTGCCCGGCGCCACTCGCTTCGATACGATCCCCGCCGTCGACCGCGAGTTCATTTACGGGGTGTGGCAGCGCTTTCAGCAGCAGGTCGCGCGCCCGGTGGTGCTGGACACAGGGTCTTTTATCGATGACGCCCTCTCGCACGCACCCGGCTTTCACCGCATCGTGGTGCCCGCGGATCAGTTGCAGACAACCAGCGGCAAAGACCTGGTTGGAGGGATGATCGGACGCGGCCAGGGGATCGGCTGGGCGGTGTCCCAGGCGGCGCCGTCAGCCGGCGGGGCGGGTGCCGACGCTCGAGGGCATGCTGCTGCGCATCGGGGGCCAGCCGGTGGGGATACCGCCGGCGCCCCTGCCGGAGATTTCAGCGGGGCCGACGTGGAGGCCGCCGCGGGCGACATCGCCCGCGCCGTTCTGCGCCAATGGGAGCAGTGGACCCTGCCCGCCGACGAACTGCCGGGGCTGGTGGACATTGTGGTGCCCGAGGGCAAGCGCAGCGCCGCGCAGGCCTCCGTGGCGGCGGCTCGGGCGCGCCACGCGGCGGCCCTGCTCTGGCGCAATTGATAGTGCAACTGGTGCTGCTCTAGCGCAGACCCGGCGCGCCTGAGCGCGGACTGCACCGCTGAGCGCGCCTGAGCGCGGTGCACGCTAGCCGCGCTAAAACTCCTCGTAGACCGCCGGATCCTGGTTCTTCCGGCGCCCATCAGGACGTCCCAGCGCGGTGATGGCCTCGATCTCTGCATCACTCAGGGTGACGTTCAACGAGTCCAGGTTCTCGCGCTGCCGATCCTCAGAGGCAGCCTTCGGGATCGCCAACACCCCGCGGCCGCGGTGCCACGCCAGGACGACCTGCCCGGGGGTTGCGGAGTGGGCGTCAGCAATCTCGGCAATGACCGGCTCCTCCAGAACCGCGCCGCGCAACAGCGGCGACCAGGCCTGCGTCACGATGCCGAGCTCGCGGTGTGCCGCGACGGCCTCGGCCTGCGGGAAGTGCGGGTGCAGCTCGATCTGGTTGACCACCGGGTACTCGCCAGTAGCGGCGTGGACGGCCTCCAGGTGCTCGGGTAGGAAGTTGCACACGCCCACGTGGCGGATCAGCCCGCGTTCGCGCAGCTCCAGCAGCGTTTCGAAGGCTTCCACGTAGTGGCCTTGTTTTGGGTTCGGCCAGTGGATGAGGTGCAGGTCGATGCGGTCCAGGCCCAGGCGAAAGAGGGATTCCTCGACGGAAGCTACAGCGTCGTCGTGCCGCTGGTAGCGGCCAGGCAGCTTGGAGGTGACAATCACATCGTCGCGGCGGAACCCGCTGGCGCGGATGCCAGAGCCCACCGCGCCTTCGTTTTCGTAGTTGTAGGCCGTGTCGATCAGACGGTAGCCCGCGCGGATGCCCGCAGCCACGGAGTCCGCGCCCGCCTGGCCCTGCATCTTGTAGGTGCCGAGCCCGATCTCCGGGAGGGAAAGAGCTGTAGTTTCAGTCATTCGTTCCTGCCTTTCTACTCTGTTTGGTTTGCGCCGTTTTCCAGCAGCTCCTTGAAGGCTGCCTCATCCAGCACGGGCACGCCCAGGTCCTCGGCCTTTTTCAACTTGGAACCGGCCTTTTCGCCTGCAATCAGGAAGTCCGTATTTTTCGACACGCTGCCCGCCGCTTTGCCGCCGCGAGCCTCGATGGCCTCCTTCGCCGCCGTCCGGTCGAAGTCCTCCAGCGAGCCGGTGACCACAATCGTCAGGCCCTCCAGCAGCGAGGAATCCACGCCATCCGCCTCGCCGGAAGTTTCCCCGGCCTCCTGACGCATCCGCACGCCAGCCGCCGCCCAGCGATCCACGATCCGGCGGTGCCAATCCACCGTGAACCAATCCGAAATCGACTCCGCGATCGTCTCGGCCACACCGTCGATGCCGGCCATCTCCTCGACTGAAGCAGAGGCGATGTCCTCCACGGACTCGAAATGCTTCGCCAAGGCCTTCGCCGCGGTCGGACCCACGTGCCGGATCGACAGAGCAACCAGCACCCGCCACAGGTCTGCCTCCTTCGCGAACTGCAGCTTCTCCAGCAAAGTCTCACCGGACTTATTCAGCTTCCCGGCCTTCGTCGCATAAGAACTGGTCTTCTCCAGATCCTCTGCGCTCAAGTCGAACAGCTCCGACTCGTCGGCCAACACACCGGAATGGATCAGATCATAAGCGCCCTTTTCCCCCAAAGCGTCGATATCAAACGCCTTGCGGGAAGCCAGATACGTCAAGCGGGTATGCAACTGGCCAGGACAGTATTGAGTGTTGGGGCAACGCCAGTCGGCGTCACCAACCTTCGAAGGAGCCAAACGGGTGCCGCACTCGGGGCAGAACGTCGAAAATAGGAAAGGCCGCTCCGCGCCCGTGCGCTTATCCTCGACCGGGCCTAACACCTCCGGGATGACCTCGCCGGCCTTGCGGATGGTGATCGTATCGCCCAGCATCACGCCCTTGCGGTGGGCCTCCGTCGGGTTGTGCAGCGTGGCCATCGAGACCGTAGAGCCCGCCACGTACTTCGGCTCCATGACCGCATATGGCGTGGCGCGACCCGTGCGGCCAATGCCGACGCGGATGTTGTGCAGCGTGGTCATCGCCTCTTCCGGCGGATACTTATACGCGATCGCCCAGCGCGGGGCGCGGCTGGTGTGGCCCAGCTCCAGCTGCTCTTCTAAGGAATCGACCTTGACGACCAGCCCGTCCATCTCGTGCGCCGCGTCGTGGCGGTGCTCACCCCAGTACTCGACCTGCTGCTGGACCTCCTTGGCGGAGTGAACCTGCCTGGTGTAGGGGCTAACCGGCAGTCCCCACGCGGCAATCGCGCGATACGCATCGTGCTGGGAAGCAGGGGAGAAGCCCTCGCGCGCGCCGATACCGTGGCAAATCAACTTCAGTGGGCGCTTGGCCGTATCCGCGGCATTCTTCTGCCGCATCGCGCCGGCGGCGGCATTGCGGGGGTTGGCGAACATCTTCAGCCCCTCGGCCTGGCGCTGGGCGTTCATGGTGGCGAAGTCCTCGACGTCGATGAACACCTCGCCGCGGATTTCCACCAGAGCCGGGACGGGGAACTCGTCTGTGCCGTGGAGGGTATCCGGGATGTCGTCGAGGGTCCGCGCGTTGTGGGTGATGTCCTCGCCCGTCGTACCGTCGCCGCGGGTTAGCGCGAGTTCCAACTGGCCGTCGATGTAAAGGAGGTTTATTGACGCCCCGTCGATCTTCAGCTCCGTCAGGTATGTCTTCGCGGGGGTGCGGTCCAGCCAGCCGGCGAGTTGCTCGGTATCAAAGACGTTGTCCAGACTGAGCATCTGCTCGCGGTGGTCGACGTTGCGGAACGGACTGCTGGTGGGTGGAGCGGGTGCGACTTCCTCGGTGGGGGACGCGCCGGTGACGACCTCCGGGTGGGCCTGCTCTAGGTCCTTGAGCTCCTGCAGCAGGGCGTCGAAGTCCGCGTCCGAGATCTCCGGTTCGCCGTAGTAGTAGAGCTGCCGGTGGTGGCGCACCTGGTCAGCGAGTTCTTGCCAGCGGGATTGAGTACTCACCCCCGCTAGTCTACTTGCGGGGGATCTACTTGCGGCGGACTGCGGTGAAGTAGACGGCGCCGCCTGCGATCAGGACGATGGCCAGCAATCCCAGGCCGGCGTACATGATCGTTTGGTTTTGGGTGGCGTTGTCGGTGTCCTTTGCTTGCGGGTCGGATTCGTCTGCGCCGGTGTTGCTTGGCGGTTCGGTGGAAGGAGCCGGGCCGGGCTCGAGGGTTTGGCGCCACTCCGGCCCGTCGGCGCGCTCGCCTTCTACCGCCGCGGATAGGCGGAACTCGACTTCCTTATTCGGCTTGCCGTTGTCGTTGTATCCCTCAAGGGAGACCACGATGTACCACTGGCCGGCATCCGCTGTTTTCCAGTTCTGCTCGGGTCCTTCGCGGTTGCGGTAGTACACGTATGGGGTGTCCACAGCTTGGACGGTAACGGGAGCATTTTTCTCTAGGCCTTCGGACAGAGGATCCGACGTAACTGCGCGGCGTGGGGATGCGATATACAAATTCCCCGAGTGGGAACGGCTTCCCGGTTCCTCGTTCTTGTCGAATTCGACCTCCGCGACGGGGCGCTGGCCCCAGTCGACGTTCATGCGGTAAAACTTCATCTCGCCCGGCACGAGAGTGTCGGAGACCGTGCTTTTAGTGATCTCAGGTGCAGTGGCGTAGGACGTGCCACCGGGGGTTGGCTGCGGAGACGTGTCGGGGATGTCGATTTCGTCCCCGTCCTCAGGCACCGCACTGCCATGATTGGGCCCGGCTTCGGACTCGCTAGCTATGGGCTCAAAGCCGACAAGGATCTCGATTGGAAGTTCCGTGTCGTGTAGGTCGCCAGTGCCGGACATCTTTACTCGATATTTCGTCGGGTCACACGATTGATCGGGGGTGATAGTGATGTTTTCTGCTGAAGGTGGGCTCGGCCAGCTGGATGATTCTTTGTAAGTCTCCCTGTATTCACAGGTGTCGTTTCTGACCTCTACCTCGGTGCCATAATCGTCCCAGTTGGCGCCCTCGAAGCCCAATGGGATGGGGGTGATCGCGATGCGTGCTTGGGTGTTGTCCTGGACGCTGATGCTGAACCATTTCTCGTCGCCTTCTTCCTTTCCTTTGGCTGGGGAAGGCAGGCTGCTTTGGTAGAGGCCTTCGCCGAGGTAGAACCCGTCGTCGGGGTTGTCGGCTAATTGGACGGGTGTGCCGGAGGGGGCGCCGTAGTTCGGCACACGCCCTTTGACGTCGATCAGTTCCACCAGAAGGTCTTGAATGTTATCCGCGTCGGAGTAGGTGCCGCCGGTGGCTTTGGCGATGCACTCGAGTTCTTTTTTCCCCTTGTCGTCGGCGCCCACTCCAATGGTGTGAATGATCTTCGTCGAATCACTTGACGCAGTCTCGGCGTATTCGCACGCAGGCGGGATTGGGCACGAGTTGATGCCCGAGGAAATGAGGACAATGCTGCGCGTTTTGCTCGTATCCATTTCCCTTTGGGCATGTTTAAGAGCATTAGTGATGGGTGCATAGCCCTTGGGCTGTAGCTCGTTGATGTCGTTTTCCAGGTCGGCAGCTTTGTTGTTGCCCAGGGGCGAAAGGGAAGTGATATCGAGGCAGCCACTGCTTTCGTTCTCAGGAGCTATTTCTACCTCGGAGCCATATCCCAAGACCATGGTCTCTGACCTATCGGCTACCGCTTTGGCTGTTTCGTTCGCCGCCTTTTTCGCCACGTCCATCCGGGTTTTGCCCTCGTTTGTTTTGCTTTTCTCGGCCATGTGGCGTGAGGCGTCAACAATAATGGCGACCTGGCTATCGGTACCGTCACCGCCGCGCTGGCCGGAACCGCCATGCTGGCCGGCACTGTCTTTATCCTGCGCTTGTGCGTTGACCGTCAAGATCGGCACAAGAGCGAGCACAGTGAGGAGTGCCAGCAGCGCCGAGGTGACTCGCCGTGTGCGAAGTGGTCGAGAGGCATGGGTCTTGGGCACCGAATAGGCGGGGAGCAAGGCGAATCAACCCTTTCTAGTTCCGGCTTTGCGGGGGGCGCTGCTACTTGCGGCGGACGGCGGTGAAGTAAACCGCTACGGCGGCGATCAGAATGAGGGCCAGGACACCCAAGCCGATGTACAGGATCGTGTTGCTCTGGGAGGCGTTGTCGATGTCCTTGGCCTGGGCGTCGGACTCATCGTCGTTGGAGTTGCCGTTGTTTTCCTGGCCGTCGTTGCTGTCGTCGTTGGTTCCTGGCGGCTCGGGGGTGGGCTCCGGTCCGGGCTCTAGGGTTTGACGCCACTCCGGTCCATCGACCTTGTTACCTTCCACCGCAGTGGACAGGCGGAACTCGATGTCCTTAGCTTGCTTTCCGTTATCGTCGTAACCCTCGAGAGTGACCATGACGTACCACTGACCGGCGTCCGAAGCTTCCTGATGTGCCACATTTTCTTCACGGTTGCGGTAGAAAACGTACGGCGTATCTACGGCACGTGCGGTGGTGGGGACATCCTTGTCGAGGGTCCGTATGGTCTGCTCAGACGTGACAATTCGGCGCGGAGATGCGACGTAAATGTCGCCGTTACGGGAATCGTCCGTGTTCTTCTTGTCGAACTCGACTTCCGCGATGGGGCGCTGGCCCCAGTCGACGTTCATGCGGTAAAACTTCGTCTCGCCGGGGACCAGGGTGTCGGATACAGTACCCGGGGTGATTTCGGTTGCATCATTGTAGGAGCTGCCGCCGGGGGTTGGCTTCGGAGTGGTGCTAGGCACCTTGACCTTATCCTTGTCTTTGCCCTCGGGGGTCTCTCGGTCGTTTTCCGGGCCGGCTTCAGAACCATCGACTTGGGGCTCAAACCCGATCATGATCTCGACCGGCAGGTCACGATCTATTTCGGTGCCGGAGCGGTTGAGCTTCACGCGATATTTCGTCGGGTCACAGTCCTCCTCCGGATCGATGGTGACGGTCTCCGCTTCCGGGGGGCCGGGCCAATTCGAGCCGGTGTAGTAGCCGGAGCCCTTATCGTTGCAGCTGTCGTTCTTATATTCGACGTCGACGTCGTAGTAGATGTGGTCGCCGCCCTCAAAGCCGACGGGAACCAGGTTTGCGGTTACCTGTGCCTTCTTGCCTTCGGGGACGCTGATGCTGAACCACTTGTCGTCGCCGTCCTTGTTGGTTTCCTTAGGGCTGGGCAGTGTGCTTTGGTAGAGGCCTTCGCCGAGGTAGAACCCGTCGGTGGCGTTGTCTGCTAGTTGGACTGGGGTGCCTGCGGATTCGTAGTTTCCGGCGACGCGTTGGGCGGCGTCGGTGAGGGCTTCGGTGAGTGCTTCGGTGTCGTCTGCGGACGTGTAGGTGCCGCCGGAGACGTCAGAGATGCATTCGAGTTCTTTTTGGGCTGTGTTGTCGACTTTGAATCCGACGGTGTGGATGGCCAGGTCGATGCCGTCGCCGGCGATGTCTTCGGCGACGTCGCAGACTGGTGGTGGGGCGCAGGTGTCGATGCCGTCGGAGACGAGGATGATGTTGCGTGTGCCAGAGTCGCCGAGTTCGTCGGCGGCTTGTTTGATGGCGTTGCCGATGGGGGTGTAGCCCTTGGGTTCTAGTTCGTTGATTTTGTCCTTGAGGTCTTCGGGTTTGTTGTTGCCGAGGGAGGCGAGGGTGGTGATGTCTTGGCAGCCCTTTTCGCGGTTGTCGGGGGCGTTGGATTCTTCGGAGCCGTAGGCGATGACTGCGGTTTGGGCTGAATCGGCGAGGGTGTCGATGGTTTCGTTGGCGGCTTTTTTGGCTGCGTCCATTCGGGTGCCGCCGTCGCCGGTGTCTTTTTCGGCCATGGAGTCGGAGGCGTCGAGGACGACAGCTACCTTGCTGTCGTCCTTATTCCCGCTGCCTTGACCGTCCCCGTTGTTGTCGTCTTCGGCGTTAGCGTTGACGGCGAGGATGGGGAGGAGGGTGATGATGGTGAGGAAGGCGAGTAGCGCGAGGGTGAGTCGCCAGGGTTTTGGTTGTTTCGCTGTGGCCTTGGGGGCGTGGCTAGCGGGGTGCAAGGGGGATCAGCGCCTTTCTAATTACTGCGAAGTTTTGTTTTACGAGGGTGGGACGCAACGCGGGCGCATAATGTTCCCAGCGCGGAAAAAGTTCCCGGTAAAAGAATTTTGTTGTGAAGAAAATACTAGGAAACAAAACTCTGCCCCGCATGAAGAACGCATTCTTTTCGAACGGCAACGGGGGTTGTCCTGAGCCACCTATAAAGTGGTCACCATGACTGCACCGCATTTTGACCCGGCACACATGCTGAGCTTCGACCTGGAAACCACTGGAGTAGACCCGAAGACCGCCCGCATCGTCACCAGCGCACTTGTGACCATCAAGGGGCGCGAGCGAAACGACATTGAGATGCTCGCCGATCCCGGCGTGGAGATTCCTCAGCAGGCCTCCGACGTCCACGGCATCACTACCGAGTACGCTCGCGAGCACGGCCAGGATCATGGAGAAGTGCTGGCCAAAACCATCGAGGGAATCCGCGAGGCCTGGCGCTCCGGCGCCACGCTGATCGTCTACAACGCCGCCTATGACCTCAGCGTTCTGCGCGCCTTGGAGCCTAGCTTCACTGTCGACGGCCCCGTATTCGACCCCTATGTGGTTGATAGGGCAAAGGATCAGTACCGCAAGGGGAAGCGCACCCTGGAAAGCGTGTGCCAGCATTACGGCGTGAATTTGGACAGCGCCCACGAGGCGACGGCGGATGCGGTGGCTGCCGCTCGTGTGGCGTGGATGCTGGCGCGCAAGTATCCCGAGGTGACACAGATGTCAGCGGATGAACTGATGCTTTCGCAGGCCACGTGGTTCTACGAGTCTCAGAAGGGACTGCAAGAGTGGTTTCAGAAGAAGGGCAAGGACGTGCAGGTCAACACCGCTTGGCCGCTTGCCGAATAGTATGGCAACATCCTATCGCAGCGCCCATTTGTTTCTTATCTCCACCTAGGAGCAGAATAGAGGTGTAGAGGCTCTTTCGTCCTGTTTCTTACTGACGCCCACTCGGTTCCAGCCGAACTCGAAGGGAAGTCACTGGCGCAGCAGGGGATGGGAGCCAACGCTTCAAGAAGGCAGACGCTTCAAGAAAGTAAACGCCTGAAGAAGACAGCTGAATACAGAAAACATCTGAATACACCGAAATGGGGCACTAGGGATCATGGACGATAAAAGCAATCCCCAGGGCGCAGAGCGCAATGGCGCTGAACTCAGCGGAGCTGGGCAACACTCAGCTGACGGACGCTCAGCTGCACAACACACAAGTGGGCAGCGCGGCGCTGAACAGCACTCAGCCGGACAGAGCTCCCAGGAGAAGCAAGCCGCTCCTGGTTACGCCGTCGCTTCCACTCCGCAGATCGCGGAGTCTAAAAGGGAGAAGAAAGACAACACCCACTGGCTATACATCGGCGTGATCATCGCCGTGATCGCCGGCATCATCTTCGGTCTCGTGGCGCCAGATACCGCCAAGGGATTCAAAGAGCTGGGCACCACTTACGTCAGCCTGATCAAGATGATCATCGCACCGGTGATCTTCTGCACGATTGTGCTGGGAATTGGTTCGGTGAGGTCTGCGGCGTCAGTAGGTAAAGCCGGCGGCCTGGCACTGACATACTTCGTTACGATGTCCACCTTCGCCCTCGCAGTGGGCCTGGTGGTTGGCAACATTCTCCAGCCGGGCGATGGTCTGAACCTGAGCACCGGCGGAAGCAACACCTTCGGCAACGGCGAAGAGCAGAAAGCCGAAGGCCTGGTTGGCTTCGTCCAGGGCATTGTCCCGGACACCTTCTTCGGCGCCTTCACTAGTGGCCAGATCCTGCAGGTGCTTTTCATTGCTCTACTGGTGGGCTTCGCCACGCAGTCTATGGGCAAGGCCGGCGAGCCGATCCTCAGCTTCGTCGCCACCCTGCAGAAGCTGGTGTTCAAGATCCTGTCCTGGATCCTGTGGCTCGCCCCGATCGGCGCCTTCGGCGCCATGGCGGGCGTAGTCGGCGGCACGGGCATCAAGGCAGTTCTGCAGCTGGGCGTGCTGATCCTCGGCTTCTACATCACCTGTGTGATCTTCGTGTTCGGCATCTTGGGACTGATCCTGCGGGTGTTCACTGGATTCAACATCTTCAAGCTGGTGAAGTACCTGGGCCGCGAATACCTGCTGATCTTCGCCACCAGCTCCTCGGAATCGGCGCTGCCGAACCTGATGCGCAAGATGGAGCACAT
>NZ_CALLDG010000074.1 GCF_937999985.1 uncultured Corynebacterium sp. | reverse complement strand
AGCGGCCTGCACATCCGGCACGTCCCCCTCTGGCGCGTGCATCACCGGGGTGGGCTCCACCAACTGCTCGGCGGCCTGCACCTCGTAGCGGCCATTCATCGACCACAGCACAGCAGCCCCCACTACGACCGCCACGACGATCACGAAGGCGAGGATGCTCCACAGCCATACTTTCAGGGACTTCTGCTCACTCACTCGTTTCACCCTAGCCGAAAAAAGGCGCTCGGTTAGAATGGTGCGCATGAGCAAAAAAATCGAAGTAACCGTTGAAATCCCGAAGGGTTCCCGCAACAAGTACGAGATCGACCACGAAACCGGCAAGGTCCACCTCGACCGCTACCTGTTCACCCCGATGGCATACCCGGCCGACTACGGCTTCATCGACCACACCCTGGGCGAGGACGGCGACCCGCTGGACGCACTGGTGATCCTGCCGGAGCCGGTCTTCCCCGGCGTGATCGTTGAGGCCCGCCCGGTTGGCGTGTTCAAGATGACCGACGAGGCCGGCGGCGACGACAAGCTGCTGTGAGTGCTGGACGACGTCCGCTTCGACCAGTTCCAGGACATCGAGGACATCGACCAGTTCACCAAGAACGAGATCGAGCACTTCTTCGTCCACTACAAGGACCTGGAGCCGGGCAAGGAAGTCAACGGCTCCGGTTGGGGTAACGCCGAGGAAGCAGTGAAGATCCTCGACGAGGCCATCGAGCGCTACAAGGGCTAACTCACAGCCGCTTGCCGGCGGGCGGCAATCTGGTGCACAACCTCAATGAGCACCGCCCCGCCCGCGCCCACGGCCAACCCCGTGAACATCAGCTTCAGGTTGCCCGTGCGCAGAATCAACAACTCACGTAGCGGTGGCGCCAGGAAGATCACCAGGTAGCCGCCCACACAGCCGGCCAGCAGAAGCACCTTCCACCAATTCAGCGGCCGCGCCACAATACCCAGCACCCACAAACCCATGACGATCAGCGCCAGCAGCACGGCAGTACCGGCCTGTTGCCGCTGAATTTCCGGCACCTCCGCGCCGGGGTAAATGATGATCCACATCGTCACGCAGATGCCTCCGATGAGCACACCGGAGGGAATGGCCAAAGCCAGCACACGCCTGACGAAACCGTCCCGCGGACGTTCCGTGTTCGGAGCTAGCGACAGAATGAACGCAGGGATGCCGATAGTGAACCAGCCGGTGATCGTCACGTGAATCGGCTGGAACGGGAAAGAGATTCCCAGCACCGCCACCACCAGCGCCAGCACCACCGAGTACACCGTCTTCGTCAGGAATAGATGCGCCACGCGCTCGATGTTGCCGATCACCCGGCGCCCCTCGGCCACCACGCGCGGTAATGCGGAGAACTTGTTCGTCAGCAACACTAGCTGCGCCACACTGCGTGTTGCGGGTGCGCCCGAGCCCATGGCCACGCCAATGTCTGCCTTTTTCAGCGCCAGCACGTCATTGACGCCGTCGCCGGTCATGGCCACCGTGCGGTTCTGGCGGTGCAGGGATTCCACCATCTGCTGTTTCTGTTCAGGACTGACGCGCCCGAACACGTTTCCGCGTTTGATCTCCGCATCGAAGGCTTCGTCGTCCAGGCCGTTCAGCGTGCGGGCGTCCACCGCCACGAGATCCCGGTCGGTTGCCTTGCGCGCGACCGCCGCCACGGAATCCGAGTTGTCGCCGGAAATCACCTTGATGTCCACGTTCTGCTCGTCGAAGTACGCGAGCGTTTCGCGGGCATCGGAGCGCAGTTGCTGGCGGAGCACCACCAGCACCGGTTCGCTCAGTTGCGGGGCGGAATCCATGTTGAGGTCGTCCGTGTTGGCCCAGGCCTCCCCATCGGCGCCTTCGGGCTTGCCGAACACGAGGATGCGCAGTCCCTGATCGCCCAGCTGTTTGGCCGTTTCTGCGGCGCGGCCACCTTCCCGCAGAAGTACGTCGGGGGCGCCCATGATCCAGGCAGTTGCGTCCGAGCAGACGAACCCGGAGAACTTGTAGCGCGAGTTAAAGGGAATCTCGTGGCCCTGCCACTGGTCGGGTTCCACACCGCGCTCGCGCAGCCCGGCCACGATGGAGCGGGCGGTGTCGTTCAGGTTGTCCTGGGCGTTCAGCATGGAGGCGAGGTTGCGCGCCCAGGCTTCGTCCGCTTCGCTACCGTCAGCAGCGACGATGGAATCCAGCTCCATCTCATTGGTGGTGAGGGTGCCGGTCTTGTCGGTGCACACCGTATCGACGCGCGCGAGGCCTTCGATGGCGACAAGCTCGTTGACCAGGGCTTTGTACTTGCCAAGGCGAATCACGCCCGCTGCGAAGGCGATGGAGGTCATAAGAACCAGTCCCTCGGGCACCATCGGGACGATCGCCGCGGCCATGGAAAGGATGGATTCGCGCAGGCCCGTATCGGAGCGGACCAGTTGGGTCCAGATCGTGAGGATGCCGGTGGGGATAAGCAGCCAGGTGATTACCTTGAGGATGCTGTTGATGCCGTTCATAAGCACGGAGTCGGTCAGCGAAAACTCGCTGGCCTGGGAGGCTAGGCGTGCCGCATAGGCCTCGTCGCCCACCTTATCGGCGCGGAAGACGGCGGAGCCTTCGTTGACGAAGGATCCGGAGAGGATCTCGTCGCCCTCGCCCTTGCTCACGGCATCGGCCTCGCCGGTCAGCTGGGATTCGTCGACGCGCAGTGAGCCGGCCACCACCGTACCGTCCACCACGACCTCGTCCCCGCTGCGCAGCTTGATGATGTCCCCGAGGACGACTTCGTGCTGCGGGATGGTTTTTTCCTCGCCATCGCGGATGACACTGGGTTCCGATTCGCCGACGATACGCAGCTTGTCGAGGGTCTTCTTGGCGCGCAGCTCCTGGACCACACCCACCGCGGAGTTAGCAATAATGAGCAAGCCAAAGGCGGCGTTTATGACCGAACCGGTGGACAGGACGATCGCGCACAGCACGCCGAGGATGGCATTGACGCGGGTAAAGATGTTGGCACGCAGGATCTGTGCCACGCTTCGGCCGGTTCCGCGGCTCTGCGCATTCACCTCGCCGCGTTGCTTGCGCTCCTCAACCTCGGCGGCCGTGAGTCCCCGCGAAGAGGCGGCCTGCACTTCGGCGCTGGCTTGCTCGCTGGCGTGCGCCACTTCAACCTCCTGCGTAAACGGCCCGGCAGGTCCCCACCGGGATGCCCCATCTATTTAACTCCACGTTATTTAACTCCGTGCTATCCAACTCCACTTCGCTGGCTGCCCACCTTCGCCACCTTGCCTACAATGGGGCGCCATGAGTGATTTCGAAACAGTACAGCCCACCGATGTTCCTGCTGGCGCCCAGCTGATCGACATTCGTGAGGTGGATGAATACAACCAGTGGCACGCCGAGGGCGCGACCAACCTGCCACTCTCCGAGCTACAGGCCCGCTACGGCGAGCTGGATCTGAACGAGGACATTTACCTGATCTGCCTGTCCGGTGGCCGCTCCGCGCGCGCCTGCCAGTGGCTGGAGCAGAACGGCATCGACGCAATCAACGTTGCTAATGGCACGGCCGGTTGGCGAGACGCCGGACTCCCTATCGTGGGGCAACCCCACAATTAGACAAGACCCACGGTCAGCGTTATATTTGTGGCATGTCCGAAAACACGCCGCTACCCGCTGACTTGTTGTCTTCACCCTCTTTCCAGCTTGAGCGCCTACGCCGCCGCACCCGCGACTTCGTAGAGACCGCGCTCGCGGAAAAGGGCTTCAACCTGCGCGAATTCTGGGTTCTTGCGTGCCTCGTCGATGGCGATGCCGCAAGCCAGGCCACGCTGGGCGAGATCCTCGGAGTGGACCGCTCCGACATGGTTCGCCTGGTTGACTCGCTGGAAAAGCGCTCGCTCGCTAAGAGGGTTAAGGATCCCAAGGATCGTCGTCGTCAAATCATCTCGGTGACCAAGAAGGGCAATAAGACCTACACCAGCCTTTCCCCTCTGGTCGCCTCCGCCGAGGACAAGGCGCTGGACGAATCCACTTCCAAGCAGCTTAAGCACTTGAGCAAACTGGCCAAGGCCATCATCTCTTCAGAGGAGGCCTAGGCAGAAAGTGCAGATTCCTTCCCGGTACCTCCGTTCCCACGAGGCACCGGAGCCGCGCACGCTCATCGACATTGTGCGTGCGACGGCTTCGGCATGCCCAGAAGCCCCCGCTATCGACGACGGCAAGGGGGTTATTACCTATTCCGAGCTGCTCGACGAGATCAACGAAACCGCCGAGTGGCTGCATAACCGTGGCCTTGGGCGCGGCGACCGCATCGGCATTCGCATGCCCAGCGGTGATCGCTCGCTCTACATCGCTATTCTGTCCACCCTGGCCGTCGGTGCTGCCTATGTACCTGTTGACGCCGACGACCCCGAGGAACGAGCTTCCCTCGTCTTCGGCGAAGCCGGTGTGGCCGCAATTTACGGCGCTGAAGGGCTGCAGCTAGTCGACGAAAACCTGCAGGCAGATCCCGGAGCAGCCTCCGACAAGGTATTCGGCCCAGACCTGGAAACCGATGCGTGGATCATTTTCACCTCCGGTTCCACCGGCAAGCCGAAGGGCGTGGCGGTCACCCACCGCAACGCGGCTGCCTTCGTGGATGCAGAGGCGGAGATGTTCCTGCAGGACGAGCCGCTGGCCCCGGGCGACCGTGTGCTGGCTGGCCTCTCCGTGGCCTTCGACGCTTCCTGTGAGGAGATGTGGCTGGCTTGGCGCCACGGCGCCTGCTTGGTGCCCGCCCCGCGTGCCCTGGTTCGCTCTGGTGTAGATCTGGGCCCTTGGCTGGTTTCCCGCAGCGTCACGGCCGTTTCCACTGTGCCGACCCTGGCCGGTCTCTGGCCGGATGAGGCCCTGGATGCCGTGCGTCTGCTGATCTTCGGCGGCGAGGCCTGCCCGCCGGAGCTGGCAGTCCGTCTGGCCACCGATTCCCGCGAGCTGTGGAACACCTATGGCCCGACCGAGGCCACCGTCGTGGCCTGCGGCACCACCATGGACGGGGTGCGCCCGGTTTCCATCGGCACTCCCCTGCGCGGCTGGGACCTGGCAGTCGTTGACGAAAACAACCAGCCGGTGGGCTGGGGCGAGACCGGCGAGCTGATCATCGGCGGCGTCGGCCTGGCCCGCTACCTGGATCCGGAGAAGGATGCGGAGAAGTTCGCGCCCATGCCGGAGCTCGGCTGGGAACGCGCCTACCGCTCCGGTGACCATGTGCGCCTCGAGGAAGATGGCCTGTACTTCGTCGGTCGTATCGACGACCAGGTGAAGATCGGTGGGCGTCGAATCGAACTCGGTGAGGTAGACGCCGCACTGTCCGCTCTCCCCGGAGTGCGCAGCTCGACCGTCGTGGTGCAGACCACCGGCGGCGGCGACAAGGTGCTGGTGGGCTACGTCTCCACCGAGGGCAACGTCGAAGACTTCGACCAGCAGCAAGCACTAGACCAGCTGCGCGACTCCATGCCCGCTGCCATGGTTCCGCGCCTGTGCGCGCTGGACGAGCTGCCGGTGACGACCTCCGGCAAGGTGGACAAGAAGGCCCTGCCGTGGCCGCTGCCTTCCAGCGGCAACGCGGAGTTCGATGACCCGACCCAACAGTGGCTGGCGGGGCTATTCGCCGATGCGCTCGGCACGGCAGTGAACAGCCCGGATGCAGATTTCTTCAACCTCGGCGGCACCTCCCTGGGTGCGGCCACCTTGATCAGCCGCGTGCGCCAGGAGGTTCCGACCGTCAGCGTGCGCGATCTCTATGATCACTCCCGCCTGGGCGCATTGGCCGAGCACATCGACTCTCTGCGTGAAAAGACCGGCGGCGCAGGCACTGGCCAGGCCGCACAGGCCAAGGACGTCAAGCCTGCCAAACCGGTGGGCATCGGCACCCGCCTTGCGCAGGCGCTGATCCAGATTCCGGCGCTCACTCTCGCGGGTGCGCAGTGGGTGACCTGGATCCTGGTGTTCAACGCGATCCTGTTCCACGGTTCTTCGTGGGCGGGCGATCTGCCGTGGGTGGTAGACGTTCCTTGGGCCGTGGTCATCGCTGCGGTGATTGTCTTCGCCACCCCGCTGGGCCGTCTGCCACTGTCCGCGCTGTTGATCCGCCTGATTACGGCGGGTATCGGCGAGGGCGACTATAAGCGCGGCGGCTCTGTTCACCTGCGCATTTGGGCTGCGGAGCGCGTGGCGGATTCCTCCGGCGCGCGCGATGTCTCGGGTGCCGCGTGGATTACTACTTATGCCCGTTGGCTGGGCGCGAAGGTCGGCAAGGGCGCGCAGATGCACACCCTGCCGCCCGTCACTGGCCTGCTGACCCTGGGCAAGCACTGTTCCATCGAGCAGGAAGTGGATCTTTCCGGCTACTGGCTGGAGGGTGATGTGCTGCATGTCGGACGCATCGAAGTCGGCAAGGATGCCTCCGTCGGCGCCCGCTCCACCCTGTTCCCCGGTTCCCGCATCGGTGCTCGTGCTCACATCGAGCCCGGTTCGGCCGTCACGGGAGCCAAGAAGGTCAAGGCAGGTTCGCAGTGGGCGGGCTCGCCTGCGGTGAAGGTCGGCAAGGCGCATAATCGTTTCCCGGAGCAGGCCGCCCCGCGCCGCACCATGTGGTTCTGGCTCTACGCGCTGAGCGCCATTGCGATGTCGTTCCTGCCCCTGGTGGCTCTGTTCGTCGCTGCGGCGTTTGTGCTGTGGCTCGTTCCTGTTGACGCCCCCTTGCTGGCGCTTCCCATCGCCGCAGTCGGTGGTTTGGTGGCATTCGCAACGTACGCAGCACTGACGTGGCTGTCCGTCCGTCTGCTGTCCGCAGGCCTGAAGCCGGGCGTGGTGGCCGTGCGCAGCCTCAGCGGCTGGCGCGTATGGGCGGTCGAGCGTCTGATGGATAGCGCCCGTACGCAACTGTTCCCGATGTACGCGGCACAGCTGACCCCGCTGTGGTTCCGCAGTCTGGGCGCCAAGGTGGGCAAGGATGCGGAGATCTCCACGGCTGTGATGGTGCCGCGCTTCGCCGAGGTGCGCGAGGGCGCGTTCCTAGCAGACGACACGATGGTCGGCGGCTACGAGCTCGGCGGTGGCGGCTGGATGCTTACAGGTAACACGAAGGTGGGTAAGCGGTCCTTCCTGGGTAACTCCGGTATCGCCGGCCCGGATCGCACGCTGAAGAAGAACTCCCTGGTGGCAGTGCTTTCCTCCACCCCGGTGAAGACGAAGTCCGGCAGCAACTGGCTGGGTTCCCCGCCGGAGCGTTTGCGTCGCGTGGCCGTGGAGACCGGCGGAGAGTCCCGCACCTACAACCCGGGCTTCGGCCTGAAGGTGGCCCGCGGCATCGTGGAGACCCTGCGCCTGCTGGCGCCGATGACCTCCGCCATGATCGCGGCGGGCGTTGTGCTGGCGTTGCAGTGGATGCTGGTGAACCAGGGCATTTGGCAGGCCTTCGCGGTCTCCGGCCTAGTTCTGGTCGGCGCTGGTTTCGCGGCGGCAGTGGTGACAGTGCTGATGAAGTGGCTGTGCGTGCAGCGCATCAAGCCGGGCGAGCACGAGCTGTGGTCGGCCTTCGTGTGGCTCAACGAGCTGCAGGACCAGTTCGTGGAGACCGTGGCCGGCCCGTGGTTCCTGGCGCACACGATGGGCACCGGCAGCCTGAACATGTTCCTGCGTGCACTGGGCGCGAAGATCGGCCGGGGTGCGTGGCTGGACTCCTACTGGCTGCCCGAGGCGGACCTGGTCAGCATTGGCCGGGGTGCGAGCGTGGGCCCGGGTTGTGTGGTGCAGACACACCTGTTCCAGGACCGTGTGATGAGCCTGGATACCGTCACCCTGGGCGACGGCGCGACGATGGGACCCCACAGCGTGGCTCTGCCCGCCGCAGCGATCGAACAGGCGGCGACGGTCGGCCCGGCGTCACTAGTAATGCGCGGCGACCACGTTCCCGCCGCAACGAAGTGGCAGGGCAACCCGATCGAGATCGTGGAGAGTTAGCCTCCATAAGCACAAGCCCCGGTCGCCCTACGCATGAACTGCTCCCCATTAGTTGGACTGAGAAATCAGTTACCGACTAGTGGGGAGTA
>NZ_CALLDG010000073.1 GCF_937999985.1 uncultured Corynebacterium sp. | reverse complement strand
GTTAGGACTATTCATTTGTCAACAATGTCGCAGCTGAGGTGTCAACCATCACCGGTTTTGCTTTGCGGTGGCAAACTGTCAACTATGCCGCGGCTGATCTGACAACCGTCACAACACTTATCCCTGGAACACGCTGTCAACTATGTCCTGACTTCAGACACTGCCGGGGGCGCCATTGTCATGGGCGATTTCCGACATTATCGACTCAACGATTCCGAAAATTAAGTTTCGGCCCGTTCTTGAGCTGAATCTCTGTGCCGGCCGCCTCTTTCGCAACCTTTGGATGCAAAAATCCCGCCCGCATAACCGTTTTTGACGGTAGTCGGACGGGGTTTTCGCCATTTTCGCCAACCCACGCATGACTTCTAGGCCACTCGCGCCGGCTTCAATTCGAAACCGGGCAGGTGGCCTGCTTAGCTATGCCGCAAGGGGTGGAGCATTAACTGGCGGCGGTAAAAACTCGATGCCGTTCCAGCTCAAGTCCTTGTCTTCGGGTTCAAGGTCGTCGGAATACCGGCGTCTCCTTGGCTTCGGAGGCTCTGGGTCAACACCGTTCTCGAAGGCATCGTCAGCGCCTTGAGCAACGATCAAGTGAACGTTTGTGGCCACCAAACCCAACGTGAAGTAGAACATCTGCGCTGCATAGCCGGTTGCGTCCCTTAGTGTGGTGTAACGCTTGCTGATGGTGGGGCCCGGAAAGTAGTGGGCGGCCACCGCCAGTTAGCCTTTCGACTCAACTACCACATCTCACCGAAAGGCCTATGACAATGACCGCTGCACCGCATTCTACCGACCCGACAACCTATCTGGATGATTTGCTGGCCCAAGCGTCTCCGGATTTGATGCGCCAGATGCTGCAAGGGTTTATCAACCAGATCCTCTCCGCCCAGGCTGACACCGTCTGCGGCGCCGAATACGGAGCTGTATCCACCGAGCGGGTCAATCACCGCAACGGGTATCGCCACCGCGACCTTGACACCCGTGTCGGCACGATCGACGTGGCGGTGCCGAAACTGCGCCACGGCGCGTTCTTCCCAGACTGGCTGTTAGAGCGCCGCTCACGAGCAGAACGGGCCTTATCGACTGTGATCGCCACATGCTACCTTAAAGGGGTTTCCACCCGCAGGATGAATGATCTGGTGGCTACGCTTGGGATTTCCAGCATGTCGAAATCGCAAGTCTCACGCATGTCAGAAGAACTCGATGACATGGTCGCAGACTTCAAAAACCGCCCACTAGACCCCGGCGGGTACGCCTTTTTATCGTGCGATGCGCTCACGATCAAAGTCCGTGAAGGCGGCCGGGTGGTCAAATGCTCAGTGCTGCTTGCCACCGGAGTCAACGCCGACAGGTATCGCGAAATGCTCGGCATGCACGTCGCCACCGCGGAATCCAACGCGTCGTGGAAAGGCTTCTTCCAGGACTTAAAAGCCCGCGGACTTACTGGGGTATTCCTTATCACCAGTGATGCCCACGAAGGCATCCAGCACGCCATTTCCGAAGTGCTGCCCAATACGTCGTAGCAGCGGTGCCGCACCCATTTCGCGAAGAACCTCTACGAAAAGGCCCCGAAAACACAATGGCCGATGGTCTCTGCGATGTTCCAGACAACCTTCCAGCAACCTGACGCTACATCCACTTGGGCTCAAGCCCGCGAAGTTGTCGACCTGCTGGAGCTGAAAATCCCTCACGTCGCGGCATATTTGGAGGAATCACTCGATGAAGTACTGGCGTTTACTGCAGCGCCGAAACCAGTCTGGACGAAGGTCTGGTCAAACAACCCCACAGAACGGTTAAACCGGGAAATCCGCCGACGCACCGACGTCGTCGGCATTTTCCCAAACCGTGAATCCATCATCCGGCTTGTCGGCGCGATCCTAGCCGAGCAACACGACCATTGGATCCAACAAAAACGCTACATGTCACTGACCGCACTCGAACACACCAAGCACCTCATGCACCATCCAGGAGAACATCGTGACGACCACCAGCTAACCGCCTAACCTAGCCTCGAACTTCACATCGAGCCGAAAGCACAAACGGCTACACCACTACACAGGACTTGACCGACTGTTCCCCGCAGCGAGCTTCGATTCGTGGGGTGGCGAGTACTTGCTGGCTCTGCTGCTGAACTACACCTCGGACATTGTCTGGTGGAAGCGACTGTACGTCTCTGATCGCGCGTCGATCATGTACACCACCCGCGACACCTACTACCCGGACTTTGTCGCTCAAGATGCTGCCGGCACCATGTGGATCATCGAGGGCAAGTCCGACAAGCTACGAGATGATGAGACGGTTCAAGCGAAACGAGTCGCGGCCCGGGTGTTGGTACGCGAACTGCTCGGCGAGGACGGCTTCGAGGGCCAGAAGTGGGGATACGTCATTGCCTACGAATCAGACATTCGAGCGTCCGAGTCGTGGGAGGACTTAAAGCGGAAGTCGAACCCAGGGGCGTGAGTAGGTTCACGCTCCAAGGCGAATCGCGAAGCGGATGGACAACTAAGAAGATGCTCTTTTAAAGCCCGCGCGAAGTTCTTGATTGTTAGAGGCGCTAACAGACGTCTGGCGGGGGGCGAATACCCCAGTCGTGAATGCTATTCGTAAAAGTGAACCTGAGATGCCTTCGTACCCTCGTAAGCCTGCATTCGGTCTACAGGTCCGAGAGCGAAATACCTAGCCCACAATTCTTGGATAGCCACCCATTGCTCGTTATCCATATTTAAGCGTTCGACCGGCAATCCTGCGTCGAGCGCCTCACGGGCACCTACTACCGCTCCGTGCATCTTCGGTGTGTCAATCAAGGGTGCCTGGATTTGATTGCACAAGGCATCGACTTCATCTGGAGTGCGATTATCGTTACTCTCCACAGCTTGACGTGCGATGTCGGCAATCCGGTCAAGTGCCGAACGGGCGAACTGAACCGTCGTAGCGTCGACTCCACCAAGTAGTACGGCATGAAGCTGAGCGGTATCCGGGGCCGCAGCGACCATTTCAAGCGCACGGTCGTAAGCGGCCATCATATCTTTGGCGCTGATAAACCCTCTGCCAGGGACAAACACTTGGGGATCAATAGGCCCCAAGTCGGAAGTCGGTCCCATGATAATGGAGTCCGCTCCCAGAGCCATGATGGTCGCAGCGGATTTTGCAATCTCGGGGACCAGAATTACGAACTCGGAACTTGCATCATGACACATGCGGATCAAGCGGATGGCAATTTCAGGGTCGCCGCCCGGTGACCGCAGCATCAAATGCAACGGCTTGTCCAGCTCCTTAGCATGCAGACACTCATTCAGTAAGGTGACGCTGTTGGGTGTTACCTGGTCGATCATCACTGCCAGGTTGCAGTCATACTTCTCCTCGTAAGCGTTTATTAGCTCACGTCGGTCGTAACGGTGTGCATTCTGTGCGAAGAAAAGCGGAGTGTAACTCATGGTTTAGACGAAAGCTCCACCCGTGAAAGCGGGACGGAACGGAGTTCGTGGAGAGCACTGGGATGCTTCACTAAATCTTTTGCGACCAACTTCCCAAGCCTCGCGGAGTTTTCTGGTCTCGCGATCCCATGATTCGCGCTCGCTGTCACTAATCGGCACGCCAGGGAACAGAACCTCATTCTCGCTCATTGTGTCTCCTTTCCGGTCTTTCACACCATCGTAAACTAGCGGCACGACACGAGCCTCGAAGTATGTTCGAAAAACTCCCCAAGAATTGGCCTACAACGTCGTTTGTGCTGGTAATTGCAGGCCGCTGAGAGCGGGGCAGAATTGGAATCAGGAACTTATTGTCATGGACTGAAGTTGCAGTGCCAGCGGCAATGACGCTGCTAGTCTAAATTTCGGAAACCGCCTCATGAGTCGTGCCTTTCCAGCGTTTAGTAGCCCTTTCGCCATAGCCCACCGCTGAGTAACCACCACATCACCCGCCGCGCGCGCTAATCCTCGACCCCCCTGTCGGGGCTGCCCGCTATGGTTGTAGCCATGACTGCGAATAGCCGCTTTAACCCTATTGACGCCCTCCGCTCCCTCCCCCTAGAGCAGCTCCCCGTCCCACTGCCGTTCGGCCTGGGCAAGTCCCAGAAGTCCGTAGAGCTGGACCTCCCCGCCCCCACCCCGGGCTCCTACGCTGTGATCACCGGCGCTTCCTCCGGCATCGGCAAGGCCATCGCCGAGGAGCTCGCTCGGCGCGGCTACGACCTGCTCCTGGTCGCCCGCACCGTGGCTCCCATGCAGGAGATCGCGGACGCATTCCCGGACCGCGACGTGCAGATCCGCTCCGTCGACCTGGCGGATGCCTCCGCCCGCGCGGAACTGCTGGAAGAGCTGCGCACCACCCCGGTCAGCATCATCATCAATTCCGCCGGCATTGCTACCTTCGGCCAGTTCAAGGACCTCGACTGGGACTACGAGCGCCTGCAGTTCGAGCTCAACGCCACCGCACTCTACGAACTCACCCAGGCCGTGCTGCCCGGCATGCTGGAGCGTGGCGAGGGCGGCATCGTCAACGTCGGCTCCGCCGCCGGCAACATGGCCATCCCCGGAAACGCCACCTACGTCGGCACCAAGGCAATGGTCAATACCTTCACCGAGTCCCTGCACTACGAGCTCAAAGACCACGGCATCAAGTGCACCCTGCTGGCACCCGGCCCGGTGCGCGAGGCCCGCAAGGAAGACGAGCAGCTCACCGAAGTAGACGATGCCGTCCCGGATTTCCTCTGGACCACCTACGAAGACTGCGCCATCGACACCCTGACCGCCCTGTCCAAGAACAAACTCCGCGTAGTCCCCGGCCCACTGTCCAAGGCCATGAACTTCGTCTCCACGTACCTGCCGCGGAAGGTCACCGCGCCGATCGTGGGTAAGTTCTACGCCCAAATGGCAACCGAAAGCGACTGATTCCGAGGGGGCGTCACTAAAAAGGCATAGAATTATCAACAACAGAAAGGAACATCCGTGAACACCACCCCGAATCAAGTTGCCAAGAACGATCGACTCGTGTGGGTCGACTGCGAAATGACGGGCCTCGACCCGGACCAGCACGTGCTCGTCGAGATTGCGGTGATTGTGACGGATGCGGACCTCACCCCCCTCGACGAGGGGCTGGACCTGGTGATTCACGCGACCGAACGCGACCTCGCCCGCATGGATGCCGTCGTGACAAAGATGCACGGCGAATCCGGCCTGACGGAACAGATCCGCGCCTCCGACATCACGCTGGAAGAGGCCGAGGAGCAGGTGCTCGACTACGTGAAGAAGCACGTGCCCACCGCAGGCGTGGCGCCGCTGGCCGGCAACACCATCAGCGCGGACCGGAAGTTCATCAACCGCTACATGCCGCACCTGGACCAATACCTGCACTACCGCATGATCGACGTCTCCAGCCTGAAGGAGCTCGCCCGCCGCTGGTACCCCCACGTGTACAACGGCCAGCCCGCGAAGGGCATGGCGCACCGCGCACTGGCGGACATTAAGGAATCCATCCGCGAGCTGGATTACTACCGCCGCGCGATGCTCGTGGAGGCAGACCCGTCGAACGCGGACGCGACGGTCGCGGCGAAGGCAGCGATGGAGCGCTTTCCGATCTAGCGCTGAAACTAGCGCCGCCCCAGCGCCCACCTAGCCCCGTTTTACCCCGTTTCACCCCTCGCGAGCTGGCCTTTTGGTTAAGACGCAGGGCGTGGGCTAACATGAGATCCGCTGTTTTCAACAGCAATGGTGACTGTAGTTCAGCTGGTAGAGCACTAGGTTGTGATCCTAGGTGTCGCGGGTTCGAGTCCCGTCAGTCACCCCAAATTTTTCTAAAGGTCTAGTGATGCTAATGAGTAACACCGATCTTGAAGCAGCGTTTCGAGATGTCTTCCGCGGACATCCGGCGGGGGTAACGCTCATCACCGCGACCGTCGACGGCGAGCCCGTCGGCCTCACCGCATCGTCTGTCTCTTCGCTATCGCTCGACCCGCTATCGATCAGTTTCTCGCTGATGAAGCGCACGGGCTCGGCAGGCAAATTGTTGCGATCGAGCAGCATGTTGGTGCACTTTCTTAATGACGCCCAGTCCCCCATCGCGCACTCCTTCGCCACCTCGGGCGCGGACCGCTTCGCGGAATCTCAAGGGTGGGTGACCGCCGAGACGGGCGAGCCGCTGCTGCCCAACTCCCGGGCCGTGATGCGGGCGCGCATTTCAGATACGGCTCAGGCGGGGGAATCTACGCTGGTGGCGGCGGAGGTTCTGGACGTGTCGGAGATTTCCGACGATTCGGCGCTGCTTTTCCTGGGCCACCAGTTCTACAGCATTGCGGGGCTGCGCCCCTTCTAGCGGCGGGGCGCTATGCGCGGGTGGCCTCGTAGCCGGCTTCGTCGACTGCGTCGATGACCTGCTGATCGGTCAGCTCCCCTGCTGCCCCGTCGTGCTCGAACGTCAGCAGCCCCTTGTCTGCGCTGACCTCAATGTTGGTGACACCCGGAAGGTTGGAAACTTCCTCCTTGACGGCGTTTTCGCAGTGTCCGCAGCTCATTCCGGTGACGTTGTAGGTGTATGCGCTCATGATGCTTGCCTTTCTTTGACGTTGCTTTCGTAGCCTTCTTAATTTTCAGCGCTTCGGAACACGCTTTATTCCAAGGTATGCCATAGCGGGCACGCCTTAGCAGGTACGCCTTAGCGGGTACGCCATAGCGAGCATGTCTTTGCGGGCTGCATGGGCTCGCAACGCCTGCATTCTCCAAAATATGCGCGCGGACACGCGCGGATATTCGCGGACTTCACCCTCCCCTCTAGAAGGCGAATGTCCCAAATCTTCCACTTTCAGGATTTTTTCGGTTTTGACGAATACGTCAAAACGTCCTTACCAGCGCAAACATAATAGATATAAAAGTAGAGTGGAAGATTTGGGACATTTGCCCTCCCAGGGCACTCCCCAGCCTCTGAACCCCCGTGGGCTAGCATTAATCATCATGGCCCGCCTGCCCAAACTCCCCCTCCGCGCACGCTTCAGCGCCACCGCCACCGCACACCCCTCCGCCAGCGCTACCGCACACCCCTCCACCAGCGCTACCGCACACCCCAGCGCCAGCATCCACGACGACCCCGGCGCGCTGTACACGCAGGCCTCCACCGCCGCGGCCTCCCGCATCATCCGCCACTACTCCACCAGCTTCTACCTGGCCAGCGAACTCCTCGCGCCCACGATCAAGCTGCACATCCGCAACATCTACGCCCTCGCCCGCATCGCGGATGAAATCGTCGACGGTACGGCTGAGGCGCTGGGCGTGTCGGCCTGCGGCGTCACAAAGCCCCTCGACGACTACCAACGCACCACCCTCACGGCGCTGGACACCGGCTTCAGCACCGACCCCATCGCGCACGCCTTCGCCGTCACAGCGCGCTGGGCGGGGTTCGACCGTTCCTGGACGGTGGATTTCTTCGCGTCCATGCGTTCGGACGCCCCTAGCTCCAACCCCTTACCACTTGCCGCCTACGTACACGGATCCGCGGGCGTGATCGGGTGGATGTGCAACGCGGTGTTCGCCACGCACGCCGAGCAGGCCGGGCGCCCGCTGACCGCAGAGCAGCGCTCGCGCACGGACAAGGGCGCCTACGCGCTGGGTAGTGCCTTCCAGAAGGTGAATTTCCTGCGAGATTACCAGGAGGATACGGTCGGGCTGCATCGCTCTTACCTGCCGAAACTCACCGAAGAGTCGAAGGCCGGGCTAGTTGACGAGATCCGCGAGGAGCTCGCCCAGGCGCACGCCACCATGGCGCTACTGCCGCTGGCGGCCCGCGTGGGGGTGCTCGGCGCGCACGACCTGTTCGCCGCGCTGAACGAGCGACTAGACCGCACCCCCGTCGAACAGCTGAAAACGGCCCGCGTGCGCGTGCCGCGAGCCGAGAAGGCGAAGATCATCGCGCGCGCCATCCCCCGCGCCGCGCGCCTGCGCTAGGTAGCAGGCGCTAGGTTGCGCCCCGCGCCGCGCGCCTACGCTAGCGCTAGCACTAGCCTGCAGCACCAGCCCTAGCTACCCCTCCGTGTTCCCGGCCTTCCAGGTCTTCCACGGGATGTTCCAGTCGCCCAGGCCATCGGAGCCGTTCAGGGTCTCACCCTGCGTGTTCTTCACCTCAACGATGTCGCCGCGCTTCATGTTGTTAAACACCCAGGCGGCGTTCTCGACGCTCACGTTCACACAGCCGTGCGAAGTGTTGGTATTGCCTTGCGCGTACACGCTCCACGGCGCGGCGTGGATGTAAATACCGGAGTAGCTCATCTGCGTCGCGTACTGCACGTCCGTCACGTAAGACCCCGCACCAGTCAGTCCGAACGTCGAAGAGTCCATGGTCAGCGTCTCGAACTGGTCGCCGATGATGTATTTGCCGTTCGGCGTGGGGTACTGGTAGTCCCGCCCCAGGGAGACCGGCATGGTCTGCACGGTCTTGCCGTTCTTCTTGATGGTCATCATCTTGGTGCTGTCGTCCACGATGGCACGCATCGCATCGCCGATGGTGAACTTCGCGCTGCGGTCTTCGCCGCCGTACACGCCTTCGCCGATCTTCGTGCCGTACAGGTTGGCCTTCACGTTGACCTTGGTGCCGGGCTTCCAGTACTTCTCTGGGCGCCAGCGCACCTCCTGGGCCGTGATCCAGTAGAAAGCACCTTCCACTTTCGGCGTGGTTTCCACGGTGATGGCATCTTCCACTGCCTTGCGGTTTTCCACTGGGGCGTCAAAACGAAGAGAGATGGTTTGGCCGATGCCTACGGTCGACCCGTCAAGCGGAGCCAGGGCACCGTTGAGCGTCATGCCGGGGGTCATGGTGGTGAACGTCTGCTCAAGTTTCTGGTCGCCGGACTTCGCGGTGAGGGTGTAGGTGCGCGAGTAGCCGAGCTTGGTGGGGACGGTCCACTCGGTCTTGTCCTCGTTGAACTTACCCTTGACTTCCTCGCCTGCGTCGTTGGTCAGCGAGACCTTGTCGATCTTCTTGTCACCCTTGACCTGCACGTGCTCGGTGACGTCGACCTCGGTGTCGCCGTCCTTCACGTTGGAGGTCAGCTTGTTTTCTTCCTTCTTCTCTTCGCCCTCGCCGTTCTCGCCGGTTGAGGCGTTGGAGCTGATCTGCGGTTCGTCGCTGTCGCGGTCGATGGTGCACGATGCGGTGAAGGTAACTAGGGCGATACTTAGTGACGCCGCAGTGATCCGTGAGAAGGTTTGTCCAAAAACCTTGGTGTTGCGCAAGACTAACTCCAAGAAAGGGAAAGGTGTGTGTAAGAAAAGTGACTGTCCTAAACCTTAACGCTTGGCTGCAGTGGAGCGTTAGTCATTTCGGCGGGTTCCAGCAGTTCGTAGCGTAAACGTTATAAACGGTGTGGGGTTTCCGGCGAGCCGCCCGGCGGCGCACTGCGCGGGGTATGCGTGCAGCGGATGCGGGACTCTTACCAGGCGCCGCACGGGGCGCAAACGTCCGCATGAGCCGTCTAAAGCATGCATCAATTTACCCACTCTGAACTGGCGATTTGTATTGTTAGGCCGTCTGGGTATAAAGTTTTCCACGTTGCCGAGGCGCGCAGCGCTTCGAATAACGCGGGCTATTAGCTCAATTGGCAGAGCAGCTGACTCTTAATCAGCGGGTTCGGGGTTCGAGTCCCTGATAGCCCACATTTCAACCCTCGTTCGCTTGGAATCTTATCCAACGGGCGAGGGTTTTGCTTTGACTTCATCGGCTTCAACAGCCACGCCCTATTGTCTCCCCCCGCGTTGTACAACCTGCGTTATATACTTCAGATACACGGCTCACACACAACGATTGGAGAGATCATGGCTACGCCATTAACTCCGCGCACCCAGACCAGCGCCGAACTGCGCGCTGAACGTGCCAAGGTTGTGAAGCAAATGGGTCCCCTCGGCGTGGATGGCCTGCGTCGCCTTCGCGCAGCGGATGCGCTCGACGTCAAAGAGGCTGACCTTTTGGATCGCTACGAGTCCCTCACTTGGCTGATTGAAGGCTAATCACATTGGATAGCGTGGCTTTCGAGCAACACGCCACGGAGTTCGCGCAAGAAATCGCTACTCTCCTCGACGCGACACTCGAAGGCGAGATCACGGCTAGCACTTTCGAGATCAACGAGGAAAAAACTCAGGGCGGTAATCAAACGTTCGAAACAACTTGAGATTGGACACTCGAAAAGTAAGAAGCTGCAGTTAGCCTGCGAATTTCGCCTATGCACTAATTCAACCAAGAAACATCTGGCGATAGAGTCAAGCACCTTCAAAGTTCAGTACCAGTCTGGCCAAAAGTATCGCCCAGTAGTTCGCTTCGAATACGACAGAAATTCTCGTAACAAGCCTGCCAGCCACTTCCAGTTTCATTCCGACTCAGTCCCCCTTGGCCTCTTACTCGCTAGAGCAGGAAATTACGATGCCGCAGCTCAACAGCAAGATATTCACTATCCGATGGGAGATGAGCGTTTTCGCGTCTGCCTTGAAGATGTGATTGAGCTTCTTGCCAACGAATTCAATGCGCAGACGCATGACGGTTGGCAACAGCACATAGAACGAGGCAGAAACCGATACCTGTCGAAACAAGCGGAAACCGTGATCCGCAAAAACCTGGACCTTGCCATCAAGCTCTTGGAACAGCAAGGGTACAAAGTGAAGCCACCTGCCCGGTATCCGCTATGGAGACGGTAAAGAGCCAAATGTCCCAAATCTTCCACTTTCGAGATTTTGGGCGATTTGACGACTCCATCAAAAGCGCCTGACCAGCGCAAACAGAAAGGTTATAAAAGTAGAGTGGAAGATTTGGGACATCTGCCCACTGATCCGCAGCGATCGTCGGCCACTGCGACGCAGTCGTCGGCCACTGCGAGGCAGTTTGCAAGATAGTTTGCGAGGTAGAAACCGCCGGAGTTGATCCGACCGCCCCTCTTCTCTGCCCCCACGGGACCGTAGGCCCCTCCCCATGGGAATATCCGCTCTGCCATAGCAGTTGTCGTTAATCGAGTACGCAGGCCGATAGCGCCCTGAAACCAAGGAGGAACCTAAACCACCATGACGGATACCCCAGCGGACGGCATTACCCCGGCGAACGACAACACCCCAGCGAACAAGGAAAACCCAGCAAGCTCCCTAGCCCCGCTGAGCCTCCTCGACTTCGCCACTGTCTACAAGGGCGAACGCCCCGCGGACGCTTTCGACCGCTCCGTCCAGTGGGCCCAGCAGGCCGAGAAGCTAGGATTCGAGCGCATCTGGTATTCCGAGCACCACAACATGAAGTCCATCGCCAGCTCCGCCCCCGCGGTCCTCATCGCTCACATCGCGGCGAAGACTTCCACTATCAACTTGGGCGCGGGTGGCGTCATGCTCCCGAACCACGCCCCGCTGGTCATCGCCGAGCAGTTCGGCACCCTCGCGGAGCTGCACCCCGGCCGCATTGACCTGGGCCTCGGCCGCGCCCCCGGCACCGACCAGATGACCCTACGCGCCCTGCGCCGCGAGCCGTCCGCCGCGGAGACCTTCCCGCAGGATGTCGCCGAGCTCTACGGCTACCTCAACGGCCCGTCGAAGATCCCCGGCGTGGAGGCCGTACCGGGCATGGGCACGAAGGTGCCTCTGTACATCCTGGGCTCCTCTCTGTTCGGCGCGCAGCTGGCCGCGCACCTGGGGCTGCCGTACAGCTTCGCCAGCCACTTCGCGCCCGCTGCCCTCACGCAGGCGGTGCAGGTGTACCGCGATAACTACCAGCCCTCGGAAGCCCACCCGGAGCCCTACGTCATCGCCGCGGTCAACGTCACCGCCGCCGACACGCAGGAGGAAGCCGACGAGCAATGGCGCCAGGTCTGCCGCACCCGCGTGCGTGTCATGGCCGGTCGCGGCCGCAGCCTAACGGAGGAGGAGCTGGACATGCTCATCGATTCCCCCGCCGGCCAGCAGATCCTCGATATGCTGCGCTACTCCGCCGTCGGCACGGGCGATGTTGTCCGCCGTTACCTCGAGGAGTTCCGCACGCACGCTCAAGCCGACGAACTCATGGTGTCGCTGCAGTCGCCGTCGACGGCCGAGTCGCTGCGGTCGATGGAGATTCTTGCGGACGCCGCCTCACTCTCCCCCGCCCAGCGCTAACCACAAGGCCATCAGGCCCGCTCCCTTTGGCGCTCCCAGTGTGTGCGGACCACAGAGCCAGCTCCCCCTAACACAGCCCGCTAGCGCTGCGTTTCGCGCGGCTCCGCCCGCCCATCGGCCGCGCCCGCGCCGAACACCCACCGGATGATCTGCGGCGCGTAAGCGCCCACCACCAGCATGGCGATCATGCGCATTACTTGAATGACCGTGACGATCGGCTGGCTGCCAGCGTCGTGCGCAAATGCGAGAACTGCGTAGATGCCGCCCGGTACGGTGGCGAGGTAGGCGTCCAGAACCTTAAAGTCCCATAGGCCAGCGATGGCGAAGGCCGTGCCGATAGAGCTGGCGATCATCAGGGCGATCACGCCCAGGATCACGGGCAGGGCCTTCACGAATTGCCGCAGCGCGCCCTTCGTCAGGGTGCCGCCGGCTTGTACGCCGACGAGTGCGTACGCCAGCTTCTCCAGCAGCCCGTTCGGCGCGATGAACTCGTGAGGCACGTTGAACACCATCACGCCGATCATGGCGAACGCGATGCTCAGCAGCAGGTATGGCGAGCTGATGTTGAACCACCGCGCCGTCAGCCGCGTAAACGCCCACACGGCCAGCCCCACAACCACCGCGCCTACCACGCCCTGCCAGTTCGTCTGCAGCCCGTCGAGGAGACTTTCTTTTCCTGTTGACGCCCCCTCGGCCGCATCTGCCTCGCCGCCTTCGACGCGACCGAGCAGCGTGACCAGCCCGGGAAGTGTGAGGACGATGATGGAAACGCGCAGGTACTGGGTGAGGGTGACAAAGCGCGTGTCCGCGTTGAGCTCCCGGGAGAGCATCACCATCGCGCTGGCGCCGCCCGCGAGGGTGGCCAGCACCGACGTGGCCGGGCCAACCCGGTGGATGCGCACCAGCAGCCAGGAGGCCAGCAGGCACACCGCCAGCGTGACGATCAGCGACATGGCCGTCGGTCCGGCATAAGAGACGATGGTGCCGAAGTCGATGGTGGTCAGGGGCGAGGAACACAAAAGGGCGATGATCACCTGGGAGGGAATCATCGCCTTTTTAGGCGGGCTGACCTGTCGGTCGCTGAAGATGGCGTAGACGCCGAAGACGATCAGGAAGGAAAAGATCCAGGCGGCGGGTACTCCCACCGCCTCGCAGGCGAAACCTGCGGCGATCGACAGGACAGTCAGCAAAGCCAGAGTGGCCAGCTTCGCGGGGCTGGGTAGTTGGAACCCGCCCGGCCTGGCGCTGCGTATGGTTTCGCCAGGCAGTGAGTCTGAGTCGGGCAACGCTACCCGCTTAGCGGGTTGCGGCCAGCAGGCGCTGGATTTCCTTGATCTGCTTCTTTTCCTTGCGCTTGGAGCCAACGGCCAGGGCGGTCAGCAGGACAACACCGGCGACTACGCCGCCGATGACCATCTGCACCTTCGGCTCCTTGAGGGTGTTCACGGCCTGGCCGCGAGCGTCATCCGCCAGGTTCTTCGGATCCGCACGGACGGACAGCTCCTCCAGCGTCCGTCCCAGCTGGTTGCGGGTGCGTTCAATGTCGCGCTGGATGGCATCGATGCTACGGGCCACGGAAGTTTCTCCCTTATTCGAACGTTTAAGTGCTACCCGAACATTGTAAATGATCGCACACTCCGGCGCTTTCGCTAGGGTGTATTGGCACCCGTGCATGTGCGTGCACTGTGGTGCGTCGGCTCCCGCAAGCTTGCGTGCCGGCGCTTTCGCTAGGGTGGGTTGCATGACTGATAACAGCAACGCCACCGCAAACCAGCCCATCCGACTTGAGGTCGGCGACAAGGCTCCGGAGTTCACCCTGCCAAGCGATTCCGGCAAGAACGTGAGCCTGGCGGACTACGCGGGCCGCAAGGTCATCGTGTACTTCTACCCCAAGGCTGATACTCCAGGTTGCACCACCGAGGCCTGCGATTTCCGCGATTCCCTCACCGAGCTCAACGATCAGGGCGTGGACGTGGTCGGTATCTCCCCCGACAAGGTAGAGGCTCTGGAGAAGTTCCGCGATAAGTACGAGCTGACCTTCCCTCTTCTTTCGGACGCCGACAAGTCCGTCATGGAGAGCTATGGCGCATTCGGGGAGAAGAAGAACTACGGGAAGATCGTCCAGGGCGTGATCCGCTCCACGTTCGTTATTGACGAGGAAGGCAAGATCGCCGTGGCGAAGTACAACGTGAAGGCCACTGGCCACGTCGCGCGCATCGCCAAGGAGCTGTAGCACCCGCGCGTGCGCGTGCACGCGCGCCACAGCACAGCCCTGCAACAAACACACAGCCCCACGACACAGACGGGCAGTGCTGCGGGGCTGAAAAATTTTGTGCGCCTGGGGAGACTTGAACTCCCACGTCATAAGACACTGGAACCTAAATCCAGCGCGTCTGCCAATTCCGCCACAGGCGCAAAAAGAACGCGGACAACCGCGTTTCCCCCTTCATGCTAGCAAGCGATCCGGTGTGAAAAGAAATTAGGCGGAACAGGCAGTACAGGTAGAATGTTTCGGTGTGAACGAACACTCAGACAATGACGGCAAGGCACCCGCCCACCCGTTTCCGCTGCGCGTTCGCATCATCCAAATCATCTTCCTAATCCTGGCGGTCATTGCCACCCTCCTGCTGGCGTGGTGGCAGTGGGATCGTTGGCAGTCCAACGGCGGTAGCTTCCAGAACCTGGGCTATGCCATCCAGTGGCCGATCTTCGGCATCTTCTTCGTCGTGGCGTACCGCAAGTACATCCAGTACGAAAAGGAGCGCCTGCTGGGAGACGAAGCCCCAGCAGCCCCTACCCTGCCGCCCGATGAGATCACCGAGGTGCCGGAAGACTTCCTGCAGGCCGAAGAGCGTGCCGAAGATACTGAGGATATTTGGGTAGATGATAGGCGCGAGCGGGCGCGCATGAGGGCGTCCAAAAATAACGAGCGCAAGAAAAAAGACCAGAAAGGGCACTAAGCAATGACCAACGAGCAGACCCCTGCTATCCACCCGGAACGCCGGGCGCGCGTGGCGAAGTCGCTGAGGTTTTACTCCGTGGCGGCAGTGGTGACGGGTATTTGGCTGCTGATTCTGCTGGTGGAGATGATTGTTAAATATCTGATCCTCGGCAGCGAGAATGCGCCGGAATGGTTTAGCTACATCGGCCCGGCGCACGGCTTGGTGTTTATGGTGTACGTGATTTCCTGCCTGGATCTGGGCACGAAGGCGCGTTGGGAGCCGTCGAAGTGGGTTACCACGATGCTGGCGGGTGTGGTGCCTTTCCTGAGCTTCATCGTGGAAAAGTGGCGCCGCGACGAGGTTAAGGCCGCGTTCCAGCTGGACTAGCGGCGCGCGCTGAGCGCAGCGGCGCGGCTACTCGACCAGCGAGGTCTCCACGGCGACTGCGTCGATCTCCTCGTCGGTAGGCACGGGCGCGCCCATCGCGTGTGGCTCGGCCTCCGGCTTCTCCCACTCGGATTGCAGGCAGGCCAGGATCGCAACGGCCGCCGCGCGCGTGGAGACCTGCAGGGTGGATAGGTCCGGCAGGAAGCCTGGGTTGTGGTTGGTGGGGATGTCGATATCCAGCCGCCCGGCGGATTCAGCGCGCTGCCACTGACGGCGCGGAGTGATGCCGATGGTCCAAAGCATGTAGGGGCAGCCGAAGGACTTCGGGATCACGGAGAAGTCCTCGGAGGCTGTCCAGGGTTCCATCTCTAGGGAATCCTCGCCGAAGGTGTGATCGAAGTGGGGGCGGACAACGTCGTAGACCTCGGGTGCGTTGTCGGTAGCGCCTAGCAAGCCAACGAATTTGAAGTCCGGCTCGCGGTCGGCACCCGCGGCCATGGCCTCGGCACGTACCACGCGCTTGATGGCATCCACGCACTTCTGACGCAGCTCTTCGTCGTAGAAGCGGCAGGATAGGGAGATCTTCGCGGAGTCGGGGATCACGTTGTTCGCCTTACCTGCTTCCACCGAGGCGACGGTAATCACCGCGAATTTATTCGGCGGAACTTCGCGAGAAACGATTGTCTGTAGTTTCATCACCGTCGAGGCTGCCAGCACCACCGGGTCGACGGAACGGTGCGGCATGGAGGCGTGCGCGCCACGGCCGTGGAGGGTGATTTCGATGGTGGTGGAGGACGTCATCACAGGGCCGGGTGCGGAGTACACCTGGCCCGCCGGTCCGGCGACGATGTGTTGCGCCAGGCAGACGTCGGGCCGGGGGATGATGCCGCCCAAACCGTCGGAGACCATCTTGTGTGCGCCGATGGACGCCTCTTCGGCCGGCTGGAATAGTGCCACCACCGTGCCGGACCAGTGGGCGCGCTCTTCGGTCAGGATGCGCATGGCTCCCAGCAGGCTGGTGGTGTGCTGGTCGTGGCCGCAGGCGTGCATGGTTGCCACGCGCTCGCCGGACGCGTTGAGTTGGGAGTACGTAGAGGCGTAGTCCACGCCGGTTTTCTCCGCGACGGGCAGGCCATCGAAGTCAGCGCGCATCAGCACTGTCGGCCCGTCGCCGTTTTCCAGCACGGCGGTGATGCCGTAGCCGCCGATGTTCGTGGTGATCTCCCAGTCCGGGAAGTTTTCCAGCTCCTTGGCGATCCGCTGCGCGGTGACTTCCTCCGCTCCCGAGAGTTCGGGGTGCTGGTGGAAGAACTTGTACACGTCTTCCATCCAGCTGAGGTCGGCCTGCGACCCGGCCACGATGCCGCTGGGGCTGGTGGGGCTATAGGTGGCCTGGTCACTGTCTGTGCCGGGGGCGGTCACGCGGGGAATCCTTTCGCTGGTTTGTTGTTTCTTTGGGTTACATGTTCGGGCTTGCCTTGCCCCATCATACGTGGGTCGCACACGCCCGGCGCCTAGCCTTGCTGCGCACTGAACGCCGTACGCGGCGGCGGGGCGCCGGGCTTAGAGGCGTGCTGGGCGGCGTGCTGAGCACCCGGCCTGGCTCTTTAATCCGCCAGTTGCGCCAGGATCTCCACCAGCTGGCGTAGAGCCTTGCCACGGTGGGAGACGGCATCCTTTTGATCCGCCGTCAGCTCGCCTGCGGACTTACCGGCCAGTTGTTCTTCCTGGCCTTCCGGTAGCTCGTCAGGGGCGAACAGCGGGTCGTAGCCAAAGCCGCCCTCGCCCTGCTCGGCGCGCAGCACCCGGCCGTACCAACGCCCTTCCACGGCGTATTCGGCGTCCATGCCGCGCTCTGCCGCGACGTCGGCGGGCAGCTGCAACACGCAGGAGGATACGAAGTGCGCCCCACGCCGCTCGTCCGGCACGTCCCCCATCTGCGCCAGCAACAGGTCGTTATTGGCTTTGTCGTCGCCGTGGTCGCCGGACCACCGGGCGCTCAGCACACCCGGCATACCGTTCAGTGCATCGACGGCAAGCCCGGAATCATCGGCAATCGTCGGCAGGCCGGTGTGGTGCACGCCGTCGTTGGTTTTAATCCGCGCGTTGTCTACGAACGTCGCGCCGGTTTCCGGGGTTTCCGGGTATTCCGGCACGTCCCCCAGTCCAACGAGTTCGATGCCGGTCACGTTCGCCGCTTCCAGCATGCGGTTCAGCTCCGCCAGCTTCTTCTTATTCCTTGAGGCCACCAGTACCCGCACGGTGCTACTCCCCTTCTCTTGTCGCGTTTGCTTCTGCTGCTCTAGAGTTCCTGCGCCAGCGCCGCCCGCTGCGCCTCGATGAGCTCGCGCAGACCGCCTTCGGCCAGGTCCAGCAGGGTGTTCAGCTCCTCACGCGTGAACTCCGCGTTCTCGCCGGTGCCCTGGATTTCCACGAAGCGACCCTCGGCCGTCATCGCCACGTTCATGTCCACGTCCGCCCGCGAGTCTTCCTCATACGGCAGGTCGAGGCACGGCACGCCGTCGATGATGCCCACGGATACTGCGGCGACGGGTGCGCGTAGCGGTTGCCCTGGTACGACGCCCCTAGCTTGCAGCACGGCCAGCGCATCAGCCAGAGCCACGTAGGCGCCGGTGATGGCTGCGGTGCGGGTGCCGCCGTCGGCCTGCAGAACGTCGCAGTCGATGTTGATAGTGTTCTCCCCCAGTTCCTTCAGGTCCACGGCGGCGCGCAGTGCGCGGCCGACCAGGCGGGAGATTTCCTGGGTGCGCCCCTTGACCTTGCCCTTCATGGATTCGCGCGGCATGCGCTCGTGGGTAGAGGCGGGCAGCATCGCGTACTCGGCGGTCAGCCACCCCTCGCCGGAATCCTTCTTGAAGCGCGGCACGCCTTCCTGCACGCTGGCGGTGCACATGACTCGGGTGTTGCCGAATTCCACCAGCACACTGCCTGCGGGGTTGCTGGTGAAACCGCGGGTGATACGCACCGGACGTAGCTCGTTGGTGGCACGGCCGTCGGCGCGGGTGAAGTTGCTGCCTGCGTTGGAGGTGTTTTCTACGTTGGTTTCCGTCATGGGGCTTAAGTTTACTAGCCGCCCCGGACGGGCTACCCTCCGACGGTTATCCCCCGCTTTGCTTGCGCTTTGGCTCCTAGCCGACGGTTAGGCGCATGCCTGGGCGGGCGACGAGGATCTCGCCGTCGTAGTGGCGGGCCGCGCCGCGGACCGCTGCGTCTGCATCGCCCCACGGCGGGATGTGGGTGAGCACGAGCTTGCCCACGCCCGCTGCCTGTGCCGCACGGCCTGCGTCTTCGCCGGAGATATGCATGCCGCTGGGCTGACCTTCTGCATTTTCGCCCCAGGTGGCTTCGCAGAGGAATACGTCTGCGCCCGCTGCGATGTGGGCCAGGTTGTCGGTCCAGGCAGTGTCCCCCGAGTACACCAGGGAGTTACCTGCGTTGTCTTCCACGCGCAGTAGGTAGGCCTCTGTGGGGTGTACGGCGGTGGCGGCGTAGAGGGTGAATGGACCGATGGGGTGGGCTGGGTACGTGGTGGCGTCGAAAAGACCCTCGCCTGCCTTGTAGACGTTGATGTCGAAGGTGTCGGTGAAGTCGTCGGGGCGCTCGGGTGCGTCGGCGCCGGCTGCGGAGAGGTGGCGGTGGGCGATGGCGGGGCCGAGTAGTTGGTGGCGGTGTGGGGCGGGTGTGGTGGGGTGGAATCTGCGCCAGACGAGGAGTGAGGGGAAGTCTAGGCAGTGGTCGGCGTGCATGTGGCTGAAGGCGACGTGGCAGGCAGCGGGGTCGATGTCTTCGGCGCGTTGCATGGCGCTGAGTACGCCGGGGCCGCAGTCGAGGAGTAGGTCGGGGGTGTCTGTAGTTTTGTCGCGGACGATGTATCCCGACGCGGCGCTATCGGGCCCTTCAACGCTTCCGGAGCATCCCAGCACTACCAGTTCCATAAGTTGTCATTCTGCCACGAAGCGGTGGCAAATGTGCGAAAGGGCGACCACCGTTGTGTTGGTAGTCGCCCTTTCTTTCGCGGGACTGCCCAGGACTGGCTGTTCCGCTAGGCGCTAGCGCTGAACGCTAGTGGCGGTTAGGCCTCGCCTTCTTCGCGGCGGCGGCGCAGCAGCGGGATGGCGCCGATGATCAGCGCCAGGCCGACTGCGAACACGCCGAGCACGTTCGCGCCGGTGGAGGCCAGGGTGCTCATCCGCGGGCTATCAACCTGCTTCTGAGAGCTGGTGCTGCCGCTGGACGTGCTGCCCTTAGAGCCCGACTGGCTCGGGGTGCTGGACTTGCCAGGGGTGCCCGGCTTGTCCGCGTTGCCCGGCTTACCTGGCTTGCCCGGCTGCTTGGGATCCGGCTTCGGGGTGGAACCGTGAGATCCGCTGCCCACGATTGCCCCGCCGATTCCCAAGGAACCGATGATGCCAGGCAGGTTCGGCTTCGGGGTCACCGAACCGGAGGAGCCGCCAGGCTCGTTCGGATCCTTCGGGTCCTCCGGCTTCGGATCTTCCGGCTTCGGGTCCTCAGGCTTCGGGTCCTCAGGCTTCGGATCTTCCGGCTTCGGGTCCTCAGGCTTCGGGTCCTCAGGCTTCGGAT
>NZ_CALLDG010000072.1 GCF_937999985.1 uncultured Corynebacterium sp. | reverse complement strand
CGTTCCAAGGAAACCGACGGCTACGAGGCCGTACAGATCGCCTTCGGCGAGATCGACCCGCGCAAGGTAAACAAGCCTGCAGCCGGTCACTTCAAGAAGGCTGGCGTGACTCCGCGCCGCCACGTTGCTGAGATCCGCGTTGCAGACGCATCCAGCTACGAGGTTGGCCAGGACGTCACCGTAGACATCTTCAACGATGTCAAGTTCGTCGACGTGACGGGCACCACCAAGGGTAAGGGCTACGCCGGCGGCATGAAGCGCCACGGCTTCGCCGGCCAGGGTGCTGCTCACGGTAACCAGGCCGCTCACCGCCGCGTGGGCTCCATCGGACAGGCAGCCACCCCCGGCCGCGTGTTCAAGGGCAAGCGCATGGCAGGACGCATGGGTAACAACCGCGTTACCCAGCAGAACCTGAAGCTGGCCAAGGTCGACGCAGAGTCCAACCTGCTCCTGATCAAGGGTGCAGTTCCGGGTGTCAACGGCGGTCTCGTCGTTGTCAAGACCGCAGTGAAGGGCGGTGCACACGCATGAGCAATCTAAAGCTTGATGTCCACACCGCTGACGGTAAGACCAACGGCACGGTCGAGCTGCCCGCATCCATCTTCGATGCAGAGGCCAGCGTCGCACTGATGCACCAGGTCGTAACCGCTCAGCTCGCAGCAAAGCGTCAGGGTACCCACGCTACGAAGACTCGTGGCATGGTGTCCGGCGGTGGCCGTAAGCCGTTCCGCCAGAAGGGCACCGGTCGCGCACGTCAGGGCTCCATCCGCGCTCCCCACTTCACCGGTGGTGGCACGGTTCACGGCCCGCAGCCGCGTGACTACTCCCAGCGCACCCCGAAGAAGATGAAGGCTGCTGCTCTGCGCGGCGCCCTCACCGATCGCGTGCGCCACGACCGCATCCACGTGGTCGAGGAGCTGGTCCCGGGTCAGACCCCGTCCACCAAGGCTGCACGCGCTTTCATCGAGCGTCTGACGGACCGCAAGTCCGTGCTGGTCGTCCTGACCCGCGAAGACGTCACCGCATGGAAGTCCGTGAACAACCTGCCGCAGGTGCACACCCTGGTCAACGACCAGCTGAACACCTACGACGTTCTGAATGCGGACGACGTTGTGTTCTCCGTGGAGGCACTGAACGCTTTCATCAACGCCGCTGATAAGACCAAGGAGGAGGCAAAGTGAGCACTGTAGCTGATCCTCGCGATATCATCATCGCCCCGGTCGTATCTGAAAAGTCCTACGGCCTGATGGAGCAGAACGTCTACACGTTCCTGGTTCACCCCAGCTCTAACAAGACCCAAATCAAGATTGCCGTCGAGCAGATCTTTGGTGTGAAGGTCGCCAGCGTTAACACCGTTAACCGTGAGGGCAAGCGTAAGCGCACCCGCACCGGCTACGGCCAGCGCAAGGCAACCAAGCGCGCCATGGTGACCCTGGTCGCCGGCAGCGATCCGATCGACATCTTCGGTGGAGCGACCGCCTAAGGCGGCCGGACACCGAAAGGTAAAGAGGAAGCAAAAGTATGGCTATTCGTAAGTACAAGCCGACTACGCCGGGTCGCCGCCAGA
>NZ_CALLDG010000071.1 GCF_937999985.1 uncultured Corynebacterium sp. | reverse complement strand
CGGAACGCTCGCCCTCGTCCGCGGGCGGGTGGATCTCCGCGAGGTCTTCTGTCGTGATGTCCACGATCTTCACCTCCGTGTTGGAGACCGGCAGGCCGATGGAATCCAGCGGCGTAACTCCCACGTCGCTGACGCTGGTCACGGGGCTGGTTTCGGTCATGCCGAAGCCCTGCAGAATGCGCACGCCCAGGCGGTTAGCTACAGCGTTTGCAAGCTGTGCGTCCAGGGCCGCCGCGCCGGAGAGCACCGTCTCCAGGGTGCCGATGTCGAACTTGTCCACCAGCGGGTGCTTGGCCAGCGCCACGGCGATCGGCGGGGCGATGAAGGTGAACGTGATGCCGTACTTCTGGTGAGCTGCCAGGAACTTCTCCAGGTCGAAGCTGGGCATGGTCACCACGTGGGCGCGCACGTACAGGCAGGAGTTCAACAGGACGTTCATGCCGTAGATGTGGAAGAACGGCAGCACGCACATCACCACGGAGTCGCGATCCAGGCCGTTTGGGCCTAGCCGCACGCCGATCTGCAGGATGTTCGCCACGAGGTTGCGGTGGCTCAGGCGCACGCCCTTCGGCACGCCCGTGGTGCCCGACGAGTACGGCAGCACCGCCACGTGGGTCGCCGGGTCGATGCTAACCTCCGGCGCGGGGCGGCCCTCCCCCACGAGCGCCTTGAGGCCGGTCGCTTCGTCGGTGAGGTCGATGATGTTGCTCGGGTCGATCCCTGCTTCTTCTGCGCCTTGGACGCCCGCTTCTCCCAGCAGCTTGGTCGTCAGCACATACGTCGCACCAGAGTCCTTGAGCTGTTTTGCCACGTCGTGGGCGTTCATCAGGGAACCCAGGGTGGTGACGGTCGCCCCGGCGCGGAGAATGCCGTGGAAGGCGACCGCGAAGGCGAGGCTGTTCGGGCAGTGCAGCCCGACGACTACGCCTGGCTTGACTCCGCGTTCGGCTAGTGCGCCCGCGAAGGCGTCAATAAGAGCCTTGAGTTCCCCGTAGGTGGTTTGCGATCCCGTGGCGTCGTCCGTGATGGCGATGCGACCGAGGTCTTCCTCGGCAATGTTGCCGAAAAGTACGTCGTAGATTGTGCTGTTCGGGATGTCGATTTCCTGCTGTGGGCTCTGGATCGGCATGGTTTCACTCCTCGTAACCGGGGGCTGCGTTTGCAATTTAAGACAAACCTTAAGCGAGTGACGTGCATCACGTTGCCGAACAAGTATTTTCCTTTTAAAAATATTCAGATCTTCCCGGCATTCACCCCCGTGGCTCCTCAGTAGACTCGAGGTCATGCAGGATAATCGCGCTCACCTCAAGCCCCTCCCCGTACCGCCGCTGGATGCCACGCTGCCCGCGCTCTAGCGCAGCGCCCTAGCCCTGCTCTAGCCCTGCCCTAGCTCTCCGCGACGTCGTTGATGACGATCGTCTGGTCGCGGCCCGGACCCACGCCGATGTAGGAGATTCGGCAGCCGGACAGTTCCTCCAGACGCTTGACGTAATCCTGCGCCTTCTCCGGCAGCTCTTCGAAGGTCTTGCAATCGGTGATGTCCTCGTCCCACGCGGGCATGGTCTCGTAGATCGGGGTGGCGTGGTGGAACTCGGTCTGCGTCATCGGCATCTCGTCGTGGCGCACACCATCCACGTCGTAGGCCACGCAGATCGGGATTTCGCCGATGCCGGTCAGCACGTCCAGCTTCGTCAGGAAGTAGTCGGTGAAGCCGTTCACGCGGGAGGCATAACGGGCAATCACGGAGTCGTACCAGCCGCAGCGGCGCTTGCGCCCGGTGTTCACGCCAACCTCGCCGCCGGTGGTCTGCAGGAACTCGCCCCACTTGTCGAACAGCTCCGTGGGGAACGGACCGGCACCCACGCGGGTGGTGTAGGCCTTGATGATGCCCAGCGATGCGGTAATGCGCGTCGGACCAATGCCCGTACCCACGCACGCACCGCCGGTGGTGGGGTTAGAGGAAGTCACGAAGGGATACGTGCCGTGGTCCACGTCTAGCATCGTGGCCTGGCCGCCCTCCATCAGCACAGACTTACCGGCGTCCAGAGCTTGGTTCAGCTCCGTCGACACATCGATCAACATCGGCTTGAGGCGATCGGCGTAGGAGAGGAAGTAGTCCACAACCTCGTCCACATCCACGGCGCGACGGTTGTAGATCTTCACGAGGATCTGGTTCTTCTGGTCCAGCGCGGATTCGATCTTCTGGCGCAGGATGGATTCGTCCAGCAGGTCCTGGGCGCGGATGCCCACGCGGGAGACCTTGTCTGCGTAGGTCGGGCCAATTCCGCGGCCGGTGGTGCCGATGGCGCGCTTGCCCAGGAAGCGCTCGGCCACGCGGTCGATGGCCACGTGGTAGGGCGCCACCAGCTGCGCGTTGGCGGAAACGCGCAGGCGGGAAGCGTTTGCGCCGCGAGCCTCCAGACCGTCGATCTCCTCGAACAGCGCCTCCAGGTTCACCACGCAGCCGTTGCCGATGATGGGCGTGGCGTTTTCGGAAAGCACACCTGCGGGCAGCAGCTTGAGTTCGTACTTTTCGCCGCCGACGACGACGGTGTGGCCGGCGTTGTTGCCGCCGTTGGGCTTGACTACGTAGTCGACCTTCCCGCCCAGAATGTCGGTAGCTTTGCCCTTACCTTCGTCGCCCCACTGGGCGCCTACGACGATGATCGCTGCCATGGAAACTAAAACACGTCCTCTGCGTTGGTACTTCTGTACTCATGGGTGTAGCCCCGCTCCAAGCATCTGCTGCATATTCTGTCGCTGCTGTAGCTTCAGTTAGAAACCGGGCGGGGCACCTAGACGTTTCTCCATTCTAGTACCTCGCCGGTGCTTGTGGCACGGCTATGGTGGGTTTCTATGTTGTTTATGTTGCGTTGCGATGTTCCCGCCAGCGATCGGCTGCGCGATCCTGTACTGCCGGGCGAGGCCGTGGAGTGCCTTGATCTGTCCGCGGTGCCGAAGCGCAAGGAGCTGCGTTTCCTGGATGATCTGGAGCGGTTCGTGGTGGGTTCCACCCCGTCGCTGGAGGAGATGATGCAGCGCCCCGACGCTCCCCACTTGGGCGCCCCGCAGCCGGATCCGCACGAGGTCAGCGAGCGCGTGCGCGTGATCGTGCAAGGTAGCGACGCTGCTCTGGCCGCCGTGGTGTCCAAATTGATGCGCATCGATGCCCTGTGGGTCGAGGTTGGTTTTATCCCCTCTGGTTCTTCGGCGGTTGCTCTTTCGTGGGGTCTGGACGCCACCTTCTCCCCCGCCGAACACCTCACCTTCGCGCTCGCTTCCCCGGCTGTGCCGACTCCGGTGATCCGCGACGACCACGGCGTGGTGACGTTGGGCGTGGCGGAGGTCACCGGCCCGGCAAGCGAGTCCGAGGAAGTGGCGGAGATGATCGGCGAGGTGATCGTCGATTCCGAGATCCTGTATGAGCAGGCAAAGGCGGGCACCAGCGATTTCAACAATGGCGTGCGCCTGGTTCCAACCCCGGATGCTCCGGGTTTGGCTGCGGTGCAGCGTCCGCCACTGCCCCGTAAGGGTTGGTTTGGGCGCATAAAGAAGCCCCGCAGTACCGTCTCTCCGACGGTACTGCGGGGGCGGGCCTTACAGGCCGGTGGGGTGGATCTGGCGGTTACCCGTGATGGGGTGCGCCATCCCCGCCCGCTGAAGTCGGTGACGTTTTACCGTCACCTGCGGGATGGACAGTTCGTGCGCAATTAAGCGCGCCCGCGGTTAGCGGACGTAGCCGTGGTCGCGTGCCCAGTTGTACAGGCACGTCAGGCCGGCACCGAGCGCAATAGTTCCGAACAGGGCCGCGAGGAAAATACCGAATGGACTGGAACCGGTGATGCTGCTGGAGCCGTTGCTTGAGCCGCTCAAAGATCCGAACAATCCGCTGCTGGAACCGCTGGATCCGCCGGTGTTGTCATTCGGCTTTTCCTGCTTCGTGATGGTCACCTTCAGCGTCGTGGTGGTGGTCGATCCATCCGGGTAGGTGATGACAACCGGGACGTCGTACTCGCCCGGCTCAACTTCCTTGCTCGGCTTCAGGGTGACGGTGCCGTCCGGGTTGACGGTAGCCCAGTCTGGAGCACCCTCACCAAGAGCGAACTCCGCGTCGTCAGCTACGTCAGCCGGCGGGGCGACGGTGGTTTCGTCCCCCTGCTTCACGTCGGCACCGGGGTAGGTCGGATTGTACTTCTCGTTGGTCGGCTTCACGGTGACGGTGATGTTCACGGTCGTGTCGTCGCCGGAACCATCCTTGTAGGAGACCTTCACCGGAACGGTGTACTCCTTGGCCTCTACATCCGTGCCCGGCTTGGCGGTTACGGTGCCGTCCGGGTTGACGGTGATCCAGGACGGTACGCCCTCGCCAGCCTCGAAGGTCGCACCCTCGGCCACATCGGTCGGAGCCGGAGCGGTCACTTCGTCGCCCTGCTTCACCGTCACGTCAGAGTAGGTCGGATCGTGGATCTCGTTAGCGGGCTTCACGGTCACGGTGACGTTCACGGTGGTGTCATCAGCCGAGGTATCCGGGTAAGTAACCTTCACCGGAACGGTGTAGGTACCGTCGACCACTTCCAGGCCTGGCTTCACGGTTACGGAGCCGTCCTCGTTAACGGTCGCCCACTCCGGGGCGCCCTCACCAGCAGCAAACTTCGCACCCTCGGCCACATCGGTCGGAGCCGGAGCGGTCTCTTCGTCGCCCTGCTTCACAGTCACATCCGAGTAAGTCGGATCGTGCAGCTCGTTGGTCGGCTTGACGGTCACGGTGATGTTCACCGTCGTGTCGTCACCCGTCTTGTCGGGGTAGGTCACCTTCACCGGAACGGTGTAGGTACCGTCGACCACTTCCAGGCCCGGCTTCACAATCACGGAGCCGTCCGGGTTGACGGTGATCCAGTCCGGCACGCCCTCGCCAGCCTCGAAGGTCGCACCCTCAGCCACATCCGTCGGAGCCGGTGCAGTCACTTCGTCGCCCTGCTTCACGGTCACATCCGCGTAGGTCGGGTCATGAATCTCGTTGTCAGGCTTCTTGGTGACGGTCACCACGGCGGTGGTGCGGTCGGAGGAGTTGTCCTCGTAAACGACAGTGACGGGAATCTTGTACTCGCCCGGCTCGACGTTCAGGTCCGGGTTGACCTCGATGCTGCCATCCTTATTCAGCGTGGCCCACTTCGGAGCACCCGCACCCAGGGAGTATTCCGCATCAGCGGTGCTGTCCGTCGGCGCAGCAACAGTACCGGTTTCGGTCTGCACAACCTCGATCGGTGCGTAGGCCGGGTCGTGCACCTCGGCAATGTCACGCTCCGTGACGGTGACCTTCAAGGTGGCGGTGTCCTCGGTGCCATCGGGGTAAGTGATGGTGACCGGAACGTCGTAATCCTGCGGCGCAACGTCACCGCCCGGGTTTAGCTGCACGACACCCTTGTCGTCGATGGTTGCCCAGCTAGGCGCACCGTCTGCAAGGGCGAACTTCGTGTCAGCCGGCAGCCCCTCAACGGCCGGGGTCTTCGCGGTGCGGTTGGCCTTCACGGTGATGCTGCCGAGCTCCGGGGAGTAGATCTCGTTGTCCGGCTTCTTGGTTACGTTCACCTTCGCCGACGTGTTGTCGGTGGAGCCATCCGGGTAGGTCACGACGACCGGGACGGTGTACTCCTTGACCTCAGTCTCCAGGGTGGGCTTCGCTTCGATGGTGCCGTTCTCGTTGACGGTGATCCACTCCGGCACGCCCTCACCAGCGGCGAACTTCGTACCGTCTGGCATGTCCTCCGGTGCAGCCACGGTAGCGGTGCTGTCCTGCTCGACGGAAGTATCGGTGTACTTCGGATCGTGCAGCTCGTTGGCGGGCTTCACCTTTACGTGGACGTTAACCTCGGTCTTATCGGCGGAGTTGTCCGGGTAGCTCACAACAACCGGGACGGTGTAATCACCTTCGGGGACATCCAGCCCCGGGTTCACGGTGACGGTGCCGTCCTCTGCGACGGATGCCCAGTCCGGCGCGTTGTCACCGAGGGCGAACTTCGCTCCCTGAGCAACGTCCTTCGGAGCCGCTACGGTCACGGTATCCAACTGCTTGACGGTCACGTCGTCGTACTGCGGATTGTGGATCTCGTTGTCTGGCTTCTTGGTGACTTCCACCTTCAGCTCAGTCTTGTCGGAGGTCCCATCCGGGTAGGTCACGGTGACCGGGACGGTGTACTCCTTGACCTCGGTCTCCAGGGTGGGCTTCGCCTCAATGGTGCCGTTTTCGTTGACGGTGATCCACTTCGGCACGCCTTCACCAGGGGCGAACTTAGTGCCATCGGCGACGTCCTTCGGAGACGCAGCGGTTTTCTCATCCCCCTGCTTTACCTTAATGTCGGTGTACTTCGGGTCGTGCACCTCGTTAGCGGGCTTGGGCTTAACGTGAACTGTCAGCGTTGCGTTGCCGACGGACTTGTCGGAATAGGTCACCTTGACCGGAACGGGGTGCTCGCCCGGCTCCACATCCGTGCCGGGCTTGACGGTAACCGTGCCGTCGGCGTTGACGGTCGCCCAGGTCGGCGCACCTTCACCGGCAGCGAAGGTGGAGCCTTCTCCAGCGTCGGATGGTTTAGCGGAGGTTTCCGTCTTGTCTTGAACCACCGTCACATCTGTGTACTTCGGGTTGTGCTGTTCGTTCTTCGGCTTAACGGTAACCTTCACCTTTACAACGGTGTTATCAGCGGAGGCATCCGGGTAGGTGACAACGACCGGGACGGTGTAGTCGCCGGGCTTCACATCCAGTCCCGGCTTGACGGTGACAGTGCCATCCTTGGCGACGGTCGCCCACTCCGGAGCGTTGGCGCCCTTAGCGTAGGTGGTACCTTCCGGCGCCTGCGCGGTGTTCTTCGAGGTAGCGGTATCCTGCTGCTTCACCTGGATGGGATCGTACTTGGGCTCATTGAAGTCGGCAGCTTCTCCAACCTGAGTAACACCCAGCGGCTTGTACTGGTCGGTCATGCACGCTGTACGGAGGCCCACCTCTTTAAACCCGAGAACGGTTCCAGCAATGCCATACCCGTAGAACATATTGTTGGCATTAACACGATTCGCGTCGTCGACCTTCGTAAATGCGGTTGGCGTCTGGATTGTTAGCTTTCCAGCTTTCTTTGCCCTCAACTTAAGTTCAAGGGTATTGAATCCAATCTTCACGGTCGTTTTGGCGACCTTCGCCGGAACCATCATTTTGTTTACAAGGATGACATTCTTATTCAAGGTGGCGTCAAGATTGGAATCGACCAGCTCAACGTCCTCAGGAATGTAGAACCTTACTCGATTGGCTTTGGATTTACTACCCTTTTCAAAACTTGGATCCAGACTAAAACCAAACTGATCCAAACGTGGCTCATTGATCACGATGTCATCAATATTGATTGTGGCGGTTACAACTTCGCCTACGCCAGCACTCTCTGGCATCTGAACATGAACCGCGGTAGACAGATCCTTATCCTCATTTGCTCTACCGCCTCCGGCATAAATATTGCAATGCAGCGGCAGGTTCGTATCCTGCGTTTTGTTAGCCGTGGCGGCCTGCGCAGCTACCGGGGAGAACGGGGACTGTGGGACAGCCGTGGCGGTCAATACCAAGCTGGATGCCGCCGCAACAGCAGTCATTGTGCGGCGAGAACGAAGAAACATCATAAGAGGCACCTCAAAGTAGAGCGAGACGACATTAAGTCGTTGTGGGGAACAATTCCCCAACTTCTTTAAGAATCTACTATCGCCACTCTTAAGGTTCCACCCGTAGCCCCGCCCTACTCCCCCAGCTCGTCCCACACCTCCGGCGGCTGCCACGGCCTATCCACCGTCGGCCGCAGAAACGCCATAGCCGACTCACGTGAATAGCCACAGACTTGCAGGGCGTCAACAATAATCGAACGACACTGCGCCAACACCACCGTGCCCGACAAGCCCGTACCCTCCGCGATGGCCAGGTCCGCCTCCGCGGCGAGTTTCTGCAAGGCGCGCACGATCTCCGGGATCTCCACCGCCTCATCGCGGGTGCCGCGCGTACCGCCCTCGGCGAACAACGCACCCAGCTGGCCCAGCTCGTTAGAGATACCGCGCATCAGCTCGATCATCTCCTCCGGCGGCTCGATCTCGTCCAGCATCATGATCTCCGCCCGGCGAGCCAGCACGCGCGTATTGCGCATCACGTTATCCACGGGCACCAGGATGCGGTTCATAGACTTCGCATGCCGCCGGGCCGTCCAGTAAATCGGCGAGACGGCCACGACCTCCGAGCCTCCACCCACGTTCGTCAGCAGGGCATTCACGTAGGTCTGGGTGCCGCGGGCGATCTCCAGGGCTTTGGTGATCTTCTCGGGCTTGCGCTCCTCCATGCCCTGCGCCACATCGTCCAGCACCAGCGAAGCCTTCGAGATCAGCGTGGAGACCTCCCGCCTAGCCGGGCGCAGCGGGGAGTTCGGCACCAGCGCCAGCACCAAAATGCCGATCACGCCACCGATCAGCGCGTCGATCATGCGGTCCCACGAACCAGAAGACCCCGGCGGCAGGATCGTCGCCACCAGCACAGCGGAACTGGCAGCTTGGAAAGCCACAGAGACCGACTTATCCACGAACGTCGCCACCAAGATGGCGAACAGCACCACCACAGAGACCTGCCAGTATCCGCTACCAATGTTGCTAATCACCAGATCGCCGATACCCACCCCCACAGAGGCGCCCAGCACCAGCTCGAAGCCGCGCCGCAGTCGCTTACCGGCACTCACGCCCAGGCTCAGCACCGCCGCGATGGGCGCGAAGAAAGCCTGCTGGTGATCAAAAACCTGCTCCGCGATAAGCAGCGCCAGGCCCGCGCCGATAGCGCACTGAATGGCGAAGACTATCCCCTCGCGCACGCGGATTGCACCTTGCACCGGCGCGATGCGGCGCAAGTTCCGGGCTGCGGCGCGCACTCCGGGGCGCAGGCGGTTGGCCGGCTCGCCCCACATCTCCTTCGCGGTTCGGGGCCGCGGTTGTGGTTCTGCCATGCCCGCCAGTCTAGGTGGTTACGTCCGCCCACACGGCCAGATGGTCAGTACCCAGAATCCGCTTCGTGCCGCCACCCAGGCACTCGCCGGTGGTCATGATGTGATCCAGCCGAATCACGGGGAACACCGCCGGCCACGTTGGGGTGTGCGCCAGGTGCCCCGTGCAGTCGCTGAGCTCGAAGTCGCGGTAGCGCGGGTGGCTGCGCGTTGCGTTGAAGTCGCCGGCGAGCACCAGGTGGCGCCGGGAGTTCGCCCACTCGCTGAGGTTCGCCAGTTCACGCTCCCACGCCGGGCGGTCGTCCTTCGCCGGCGCCACCGCGTGCACGCCCACGAACTCGCTGTTGCCGTGCAGCGGTGCGTTCACGCGCGGGGTCTGGAAGCGAGTGAGCCCACGGACCATGTTGCCGTGCGCCCCTGTTTTTTCTTTGTATGACGCCGACACGAGCGCCACAACATTATCCGCCCGATCGTTGCCAGGTCGCGGCTGGGTCATAGGGAGATAGCCGGTCTTGTCCGCCACTCTGCTAACTTCCTCCGCATTAGTCTCCAGGAGGAAAACCACATCTGGTTTGAGCTCATCGATGGCACGCGCAATCCGCTTATCGTCGGCCTTGCCCCAGTAGGTGTTCAGGGAAAATACGCGGGTGGGGTTGGTGGCGTCCGAAAAATTGGGCGCCGGTACGCGCGGGACGAT
>NZ_CALLDG010000070.1 GCF_937999985.1 uncultured Corynebacterium sp. | reverse complement strand
GTGGGAAGACTTTATGCGCCACCGCCTGCCCGAGCTCTCCTTCGTTGCCATCGACACGGATCCCGCAGCCGCCGCAGCCGCAGGGCTGGGCGAGGATGGGGAGAAGATCCTGGGTTGGATCACCGCCACATCCGCCAGCCACCGCGACGTGTTCGACGGAGTGCTGGAGGACTCGATCTACGTCCATAAGGATGCCGCGGGCAAGGGCGTGGCCGGTAGCCTGCTCGATAGGCTGCTCAAGGACGCCGCCGAGCAGGGCCACTGGGCGATGCACTCCAGCATCTTCCCGGAGAACGAGGGCTCTGTCCGGCTGCACGTCTCTCGAGGCTTCGAGGAAGTGGGCGTATTCCACTGCATGTCCCACATGAACTATGGGCCGAAGAAGGGCACGTGGCGCCACAACATGGTGATGGAGAAGATTCTCGAGGGCGGCCCGGCATGGAAGTACTACCAGGAAAACCTGGCGCACTCCGACGAGGACGGCGCGGACAACGCTGGCAACGCCGACAACGCCGGCAGTGCTGGAAACTCCGGCAACGCTAGGAACGCTGAGGGATCGGCAGAAGAGTCCGAGTAACTTTCCAAGCGCAGGATCCCAATTGGGACTACTCGATAGTTTCCTTCAGGTTGTCCTGGCGGACCAAGACTAGAATCAAGGCAGCCAAAATAGCCACCGGCGCCATGGCCCCGAGCACGGGGACAAGGGCGTCGTTATACGAGGTAGTGATCGCGTCGTGCAGCGGGCCAGGCAGCGTATCGACGATCTCCGGGGTCAGCCGGGCACTGCCGCCCCCCTGGAAATCCTGCGCGAACTTAGCTCCCTGCGGGCCCAGCTCCTGCAGCGCGCCGGGCACCCGTTGACCCATCAGATCCGCCACGCGGTGCGTGAACAGCGAACCGATGATCGCAGAACCAGCCGTACCACCAATCTGGCGGAAGAAGTTATTCGAAGCAGTCGCAGTGCCCACCATCGAGATCGGGAAAGAGTTCTGCACAATCAGCACCAGAATCTGCATAGAAAGCCCCAGGCCAACACCCATGAGAGCCAAGACAAGACCGAGGTGCACGAGGGAATCGTGGGCGTCAAAAAGTCCCATAAGACCAACCGCCGTGGCGGCAACGAGCAGACCCGCGACGGGGAACCACTTGTAGCGACCTGTCCGGGAAACATACTGGCCGGAGGCGGTGGCGGTGACGATCATGCCGGCCATCATCGGGATCATCATTAGACCGGCCTTGGTGGGGGTCATGCCGTGCACCATCTGGATGTACGTCGGCATGTAAGCCAGCACGCCAAACATGACCACACCCGTGATCGTGCCGGCCGCAGTAGTGACGACGAAGTTACGGACGGTGAACAGCTTCATTGGGATCAGCGGATCCTTCGCCTTGCGTTCCACCAGCACAAACAGCGTGGCCAAGACGGCTGCCGCGATACCCAAGCAGATAATGACGGGGCTGGACCAGGCGTAATCGCGCCCACCCCAGGTGAGCAGCAGAATCAACGAGCTAGTGGCCCCGGCCATCAGAACCGTGCCGGGGACGTCCAGGCGGGCGCCCGAGCCACGCTTCGGCAGCTGGAGGTTGAAGAACACCATCAGGAACGTGATGACCGCCAGTGGCACGTTGAACCACAGTGCCCAACGCCAGCCCGGGCCGTCGGTGAAGAAGCCACCCAGCAGCGGCCCCAGCACGGAGCTCAGGCCGAAGACGGCGCCCATGATGCCCATGTAGCGGCCTCGATCGCGGGCGGGAACCACGTCGGCGATGATGGCCTGCGCGCCGATCATCAGGCCGCCGGCGCCGAGGCCTTGTACGCCGCGGGCGACGATCATCATGTCCATGCTCTGCGCCAGCGCGCCCAGTACGGAGCCGACCAGGAACAGGGTTACCGCCACCAGGTACAACGGCTTACGACCCATCTGGTCACCCAGTTTGCCGTAGACAGGCATGCCGATGGTCATGGTCAGTAGGAAGCTGGTGATGACCCAGCTCATCTTGTTGGCGCCGCCAAGCTCGCCGACGAGGGTGGGCAGGGCGGTGGAGAAGATCATCTGCCCCAGCGAAGACATCAGCATGCCTAGCATCAGGCAGCCGAAGACTAGGGGGACGTTGTTGTGGTTTTCCTGGCGCTGCTTTTCCGCCGCGTCGAGCCGCGCCTTGGCTGCTGCGGCTTCTTCGCGAGTATCTTTCATGGGCGGTTCTCCTTGGTTTTCTGTGCTTTCTGCGAGATGTTTTCTGCGGTTGAGTCTGTTGGCGGTTTGAGGGTGGCCGGTTCGAAGGCACTGAAGACTTGCCGTAGCCCGGTTAAAGCAACGTCGAAGTCCTTTATGCTGTTCAGAGTTCTGCCGCGCCGCGTGGCTGAGGTTGCTGCGGCCCATTGCACCGTTGTTGCCGCGGTGACGATGAGGTGTGCTTCCTCCATCGCCTCCATGCCGGTGCTGCGGTTATGCGGGTGCCTTTCGAAGTTCTTACACACAGCTTCGGCGAGGTCGCTGCGTAGCTTTTCGTAGCTGGCGAGCTTCGTAAGTGCCAGGTTGGGGAATCTCTTTATTATTTGGGAACGACGCCACCGTATCGACTCCGCCAGTTCCGGATCGAGGTTGGCATTGTCCGATTTCTTGGCCTCCTCGATGCGCTTC
>NZ_CALLDG010000069.1 GCF_937999985.1 uncultured Corynebacterium sp. | reverse complement strand
TCGCGGTGCTCGCGGTCCCCAAGGCATTCAGGGTATTCCGGGCCCTAAGGGTGATGAGGGTCCTGCTGGTAAGGATGGCGAGGTCACGTTCGCTGCGCTGTCCGAGGCTGAGAAGCTATCTCTCAAGGGAGAGCCGGGGCCGCAGGGACCTGAAGGCCCTAAGGGCGATCCTGGCCCTCAGGGTCCTCCTGGTGAGCCCGGGGCTGGCGGTGCGCGTGGCGTTGCTGTGCAGGGTAGTGGTGCAGATCCCCTGGCCGAGGGGGCAAAGTCTCTGGCCGTTGGTTGGGAGACCTATGGCAAAGGCACCTCCTCCGTCGCTATCGGATACGCCGCGGACGCGGAGGGTGACAGCTCCACCGCTATCGGCAGCTACTCAAAGGCCAGCGCCGAGGGCGCTACCGCTATCGGTACGTCCTCGCAGGCTAACGCTGACTGCGCTACCGCAATTGGTCCCGGCCACCGGGTTACCGCACCCGGTGAAACCCACATCGGGGTGCCCAAGTTCTTTCTGAAACCGCTGGGGGTGTCGTCGCGGGTGGTGCTGCACGGCACGGTGGAGGCTACGGAGCCCGCATCCGCTCCTGAGCACCTGGTGAGCAGGGGTTATGTGGATGAGAAGCTTGAGACCTTAGAGTCTGGTGGAGGAGGCGGGAATCTCCCTTCCTTTGAGGAGATCGATGTAGACCTCGTGTCCGGGAATTACAAAGAAAAACTGTCGGCCCTTTCTCAGGGCATCAATGTTGTGCTGAGCTTTCCCACGGCGGACCCCTTCCTCGCAATGTGGGGAAATGAGGACACTACTACGGTCACAGTGCGCGTTAAGGGGTCGAAGCTTGAGCAGGAGCTCAAAGATAGGGCGATCGCCGGAGCCTCAATGTGCGGCTGGTCGTTCGACGGTAAAAGTATCCTCGCGGCCATGACCGAGGCGGAAGAGCCTACCTCGGAGGAGGAGCAACGCGCTCTCCTTGAAAGGGTGGCTTCTCCGAAGTTTAAGGTTTTTCACGGTGAGTTTGTGGATGGAGACCTCAGGTTCGAGATACCTGAGGGCTTTACGCCTCCGATGGGCGCTGCAAACATTGTTTTCACGTAACAGGCGATTAAGGGATGCTTGCGTAGGCAGGTAAGCCCCGCTGCGGCGGGTTGCCTTATAGGAGGGGGTTGTTTTGGCGGTTAAGCCGAACCCGGGCTGGCGTGGCGACCCTACGTTTCTCCCGGAGGTCCTGAGGGCTTTCGGGGTTGAGACGAGGGTGTTGGACGGCGCGTTCAACCGTGGCCACGGTGATTTCGGGAAGATCAAGGGCATTATTGTTCACCACATCGGTTCGAACAAGTATAGCCCGTGGAACATTGCTCGGCATCCTTCGCTGGGTTTGTGTTCCCAGATTCACTTGTCGCGCGATGGTGTTGCGACGGTGTGCGGTGTTGGTATCGCGTGGCACGCTGGCCGGGGTTCTTACCCTGGTTGGCAGACGAACAACGCGAACTGGGAGAGCATCGGCATCGAGGCTGAGTCTGACGGTGTGTCGCCGTGGCCGGCCAAGGAGTTGGATGCGTACTACAGGGTGTGCGCTGCGATCCTGTGGTTCCTGGGTAAGCAGGCGACTACTCAGACGTTGCTGTCGCACTGGGAGTACTCGCGCCATGTCCAGGGCAAGTGGGACCCTGGTGCGGGTAACTGTAAGTCGGGCGCTGTGATGGACATGAACGTGTTCCGCGCTCGGGTTAATAGGTATATCAATAATCCGCCTTTTGCTGTTAAGGCGGCGGTGAAGGAGGATGACGTGGCGTTTGATCAGATTAAGCGCAAGTACCGTTCGCGCGTTGCGGGGTCGAAGGTGACTATGACTCCGAGGGATGCTTTGTTTAACGCGGATGCGCATTCGTTTGTTGCTCGCGCTAATACGGAGAAGATTGTGAAGCAGCTGGAGGCGCTTAGCCGTCGCCTGGATTCGCTTGAGAAGAAGGTGGGTTAGTTTTGGCTTTGGATGGTTCTAACGCTGCGTTGGATTTGACTGGTACTTACCTGAACCAGAAGTTTCGTGAGCAGTCGTGGTTCAAGCGTAATTCTAACACGGTGACTGCGGTTGTCGGTTTCCTGGCGACCGTGGTTGGCTATCTTGCTTCTACCCCGATCCTGGATAACGGTTGGGGTAACGCTGTTGTTGTTCTGGTTGGTTTCCTGGCGACCGTGGTTGGCGTGAAGTTTACGCCGAACGGTTGGTCGAAGTCGCAGATGGCTAAGGTGTCCCGCGCTTCGGGTGATTTTGTGGGCGAGACCCCGCTTGTGGTGGAGGAGTCGCTCGATGATCTGGATGCTCTGGTTGAGGAGTACAACGCCGGCGAGTCTGCTGGGGGTTAGTTGCTTTGACTAGGACGTTGCAGGTTTTTGTCTGGCTTTCGCTGGTGCAGATTGCTGCTCGTGGTGCTGACCTGCTGTGGAGCGATCCTTACGTTCGTGAACGGGCGTTGGATTTGGGTGGCGCTGAGGCTGCTATCTGGGGTACCGCGTGCTTGGCGAGTGCTGCTGTTGTCCTGGTCGGGCTGTTGTCTAGGCGGTACGCGGTGCTGGCGAACGGGTGTTTCATGGCGTTCGCTACGTACTCGATGTTTGCGTGGCATGTGCTGGATGAGACGCTGCTTCAGGTTCCGCCGGATGATTGGCGCGTGTTTGCTGATCATGCCGTGCGGGGTTTGATGTGGCTGGTCATTGGCTCGTCCATCTCTGTTCGCGAGGGGGTTTTGCGGATCCGCAAGGAGAAGGAGGATGAGGCTCTTGGATTGGGGTGAGTGGTTTAGCTCGGCTTCGGGCAATACTCTGGTCCAGTTCCTTGTCGGGTTTGCTTTCCTTGTTTTTGGATCTAACGCCATCTTCTCTGAGAAGACTGCTAGGGAGAAGTTTGGCGTTTTTGGTTTGATCTCCCGGAACGTGCAGAGGCATCTTCAGCGCAGGGCGAAGGTTGAGGAGGAGCTGGATCGGCGGCGTACTCAGGATTTGCGGGATGAGATTCGGCGGGTTGATGAGGCTCGCAAGGCGGATAATCGTGAGCTCCGGGCTAGGATTTCTCACCTGGAGGAGACGGAGCGTACGCAGCACCGCTACATCGTGTGGGTTACTGAGAAGATGCGCCAGCTGGAGGTGTGGGCGGCCGAGCTTGGGTTGAAGCTGCCTCCTCCGAAGTTTTTGTCGTACAACGAGTGGTTGAAGAGGTATAGCGATGGTGATGACTGAGCCGGGGGTTGTAGGTCCTACGTGGACGCGCGGCGATGATGGTCGGTTCATCATGCCGGAGCGTTCCCTTGGCTGGGGTGTTATTAACTGGCTGTACGAGTACGTGCTTACCCCTGGTGGCCCTCATGCCGGTGAGCCGTTTATGCCGACGCTGGAGCAGGTTCGTTTCCTGGTGTGGTGGTACGCGGTTGATGAGGATGGCCGGTTTGTGTATCGCCAGGGTGTTTTGCGCCGCCTGAAGGGGTGGGGCAAGGATCCTTTGGCAGGCGCTATGGCGCTGGCTGAGTTGTGCGGCCCTGTCGAGTTTTCGCACTTCGATGATGATGGTCAGCCGGTTGGTAAGCCTAAGTACGATCCGTGGGTTCAGATTGTGGCTGTGTCTCAGGACCAGACACGCAACACGTTCACGATGTTTCCGTCGCTGGTTTCCCCGAAGCTGAAGGAGGAGTTCAAGCTCGATCTTCACAAGACGCTGGTTTACGACGGGCGTGGGAAGATGATCGAGGGTGTTACGAGCTCTCCGCTGGCTTTGGAGGGTAAGCGTCCAACGTTCATTCTCCAGAACGAGATCCAGTGGTGGATCGAGCAGAACGATGGTAAGCGGATGGCTGAGGTGGTTGAGGGTAACGTTACGAAGTCGGCGTACGGTACGTGCCGTTCGTTGAGCATTTGTAACGCCCATATCCCTGGCCAGGATTCTGTTGGTGAGGATTACTGGGATGCCTACCTGAAGATTGCCGCCGGCAAGGCGATCGATACTGGTGTTCTTTACGATGCGCTGGAGGCTCCGCCGGATACTCCGGTGTCTGAGATTCCGTCTCAGGAGGAGGATCCCGAGGGGTTTGCCGCTGGCGTTGAGGCTTTGAAGGCCGGGCTTCGCAAGGCTCGTGGGGATGCGGTGTGGCTGGATATTGACATTATTGTGGCTTCGATCCTGGATATTCGTAACCCGGTTTCGGAGTCGCGGCGCAAGTTTTTGAACCAGGTTAACGCTGCTGAGGATTCTTGGATTAGCCCGAAGGAGTGGGATTTATGTCAGCAGGATGTTGCTCTCCAGCCTGGGGACAAGATCACGCTAGGTTTCGATGGTTCGAAGTCGAACGACCATACGGCGGTTTCTGCGTGTCGTGTGGAAGATGGCGCAGTGTTTTTGATCAAGAGCTGGGACCCGGAGAAGTGCCCTGGCGGGGAGATTCCCCGAGAGGATGTGGATGCGGTTGTCCGCTCAATGTTTGAGCGGTACAAGGTTGTCGGGTTCCGCGCTGATGTTCACGAGTTTGAGTCTTACGTTGATGAGTGGGGCCGTGATTTTAAGCGGAAGCTGAAGGTCAAGGCGTCTCCGAATAACCCGGTCGCGTTTGATATGCGCGGGTTGAAGAAGCGTTTTGCTTTGGATTGCGAGAAGTTCCTCGATGCTGTGATCGAGGGTGAGTTGGTCCACGATGGGGATCCTGGGTTGCGGTGGTACGTGCTGAACTGCCATAGGCATCCCACTAATTATGATGCTGTGTCGGTGCGTAAGGAGTCGAAGGATTCTTCGCGCAAGATTGATGGTGCGGTTACTGCGATTCTGGCTTTTGGTGCTCGTCAGGAGTACATGCTGTCGAAGAGTTACCGTGGTTCTGCTAGGAAGGGAGGTTCGATCTAGCTAGTGGTTGCTGGTGTTGTTGAGGTGTCTATCGAGGATGCTGTTGATGCGTTTGAGCAGGGGCAGCAGGGGTTTGCTGAGTCTGCGAACTACTACAACGCTACTGAGCGTGATATGGCCATTGGTGTGGCTACTCCTCCTAAGCTGCGGACTTTGCTGGCGCAGGTCGGTGTGCCGAGGATTTACGTAAACGCGCTTGCTGATCGTTTGATCATCGAGGGGTTCCGTGTTGGGGATTCGAGCGAGGATGACGAAGAGCTGTGGTCCTGGTTTAAGGCTAACGGTCTGGATAACCTGGCTAAGCTGTCGTTCGTTGATGCTCTGACCTACGGGCGTGCTTACATTACGGTGTCCGCCCCTGGTGAGGGGTTGGAGGACGGTAACCCGTTCCAGGTGGATGGGGTCCCGATCATCCGTGTTGAGTCCCCCCTGAGCTTGTATGCGAAGGTTGACCCGCGCACGCGCGATGTTGAGTGGGCGGTGCGCGTGGTTAAGGATGAGTTCGGGGATACGCTTGCTGCGACCCTGTATTTCAAGGATCGTACGGAGCTGTACAGCTCTGAGAATGGTCAGTTGAAGCTGTCGGAGACGATCAGGCACAACATTGGTGCTGTTCCGGTAGCTCCGATGGTGCATTCGGGTTCGAGCATGGATATGTACGGCTCGTCTGCGATTACGCCGGAGATTCGTTCGATCACGGACGCGATGAGCCGTGCGATGATGAATATGCAGACGACTTCGGAACTCATGGCGACCCCGCAGCGCATGATTTTCGGCTCTACGATCGACGAGATCAAGGGCGAGGATCAGACTGCGCTGGATGTTTACACTTCGTCGTACATCGTGGTTGAGGATCCTCAGGCTAAGGCGATTAGTTTGCCGTCGGCTGAGCTGCGCAACTTTACTGAGGCCATTAGCCACATGCTGAAGCTGGCTGCGGCTTACACTGGTTTACCTCCGCAGTACTTGTCTTACTCTAATGATAACCCTGCGTCTGCTGAGGCTATTCGCTCTTCCGAGTCTCGCCTGGTGCGGTCTTGCGAGAGTTTGTGCGCGATGTTTGGCGGCGCGTGGGAGCAAGCTATGCGTTTGGCGAAGCTTGTTATGGGCTCGAAGCTGACGGTTGATGATTTTCGCATGGAGACTGTGTGGCGTGATCCGGGTACTCCGACGTTCCAGGCTAAGGCTGATGCGGTTATGAAGATGTGGGCCGACGGTAACGGCATTATTACGCTTGAGCAGGCTCGCATTGATATGGGTTACACGGCTGAGCAGCGTCGCCAGATGAGGGAGCAGGACCGGGAGTCTCCGTTGTCTCAGATGGCGTCGTTGTACCCGTCGGGTGCCCCTGAGGGTTTTGAGGGGGTGTCTGGCGGTGAGGCTGAGGACGATGGAGAGGCTTCAGGCGGAAGCGAACCGTAGTGTTTTGGATTCGGTTCCGCTGGCTTTGTCCCCGTACAAGAACCGTAGCATGAGCCGGCGTGTTTGGTTGGCTGTGCTTCGGTTGCTGTTCGGGGTTGTGGAGCCCGCCGCTGTTGAGTCTGCGAGGGTTGCTCGCAGGTTCTACGACGAGGAGCGTGCTCGGGTGTTTCCGGGGGCTCCGCGTCACGATATTTTCCTCCAGATTCCTACGTTCGAGCGGTTCGTAGAGGATATGGAGGAGGTTTATCCGAGGTTCCGGCGTCAGGGGTCTACGGATAACGATGTTCGGGTGGCTGCTATGCGAGCTGCTCGGACTGTTGAGAATGCCGGTCGTTGGACGATCATGAAAGCGGTTGAGGAGCCTGATCCTTTCTTCGATGAGGATGATGGGGTTGAGTTCGTTGATTCTGATGAGGAGTTCACGGTCGGCAATGCCGATCCTAAGGATCGGCCTAAGAAGCGTTCCCGCTCGTCCCCCGGGAGGGTGCGAGGCTGGGCGCGCGTTGCCACTGGTAAGGAAACTTGCGGGTGGTGTTTGATGCTGGTGTCCCGAGGCCCGGTTTATGCTACGCCGAAGACGGCGGGTTCTAAGCTGGATACGCGGGAGGCTTTGCAGACGACGGGCTCTCAGACGTTCGACACTAAGGAGCACATGCACGCTTGGCATACCGGGTGTGATTGCAAGATTGTTCCGGTGTTTAAGCTGAACGATTGGGAGGGTCGTAGTCGCCACAAGGCGGCTGAGATGATGTGGCGCGATGTCACTGAGGGGTACTTCGGTAAGGATGCGATTAACGCGTTCCGCCGGGCTGCTGAGGCCGGGGTTTACACGGAGTACCTGTCTAAGTTCTAGTTTGTTTCATGCCCTCCAGGCGGGGGCGTTACCCAGGAGGTATTGTGTCCGAAGATAAGTCTAGCGTTGAGTCTGGTTCTTCCGAGGAGCCTCAGAACGAGGTTTTGCCGGATTGGGCTCGTGAGCAGATCACGAAGGCGAATAATCAGGCTGCTAAGTATCGGACTGAAAAGAACGAGGCTGTTGAGTCCGCTAAGGCGGAGGTTGCTGCTGATTTCCAGAAGCGCGTTGAGGAGCTAGAGGCGAAGATCGCGGAGAAGGAAGACGAGGTTGGCAGTTCTCGTTACGAGGTTGACCGTTTGAAGGTCGCTATCCAGGCTGGGATTGATTCCAGCAAGGTGATCTCGTTTGCTGAGCTTCTGAAGGGCGAGACGTCCGAGGAGCTTGTTTCCCACGCTGAGGAGCTGAAGAAGCTGTTTACTACAGAAGAACAGCAGAGGTCAGAGTCTAAGGCTACGGACCCGTCGCAGGGTTCGGGTAATTCACTTCCGTTGAACGGGGATCCGCTGTTGGCTGCGGTGACCCGTGCCGTTAATCGATAGGAGATTTTTTAATGGCGATTGACCCTAACAAGTATGCAAGCACTGCTGATTTTTCCGGCTTCCTGGAGCCGGAGAAGGCGGCTCCGATCTTCGAGGAGATGACTCGTAAGTCTCTGGTGCAGCCGCTGGCTCGTAAGATTCCGATGGGCCCGACTGGTGTTTCTGTCCCGTTCTGGGATGGCGATGTTCAGGCTTCCTGGGTTGATGAGGGTGGCAAGAAGCCGCTGACCAAGGGTGGTTTCGACAAGTTCACTGTTAAGCCGGAGAAGATTGCAGCTATTTTCGCAATGTCCTCCGAGGTTGTTCGTGCGAACCCGGAGAACTATATCAACGTGATGCGCCAGAAGGTTGCTGAGGCTTTCGCTAAGGCGTTCGATGATGCGGCTCTGCACGGCACTAACACGCCGTTCGGTGACTACATTGATCAGACCACTAAGACTGTATCCCTGGGCAAGGATGCGTTCTCCGCCACTAACAATGCGCTGTCCTTGCTGGTTGAGGATGGTAAGAAGTGGACCGGCGGCCTGCTGGATGCGCGTACGGAGCCGATCATCAACGGTTCTGTCGATGCGAACAACCGTCCGCTGTTCATCGAGCCGACCTACACTGAGACTAACTCTCTGACTCGTACGGGCCGTATCCTGTCTCGCCCTGTGACTATCGCTGAGGGTGTCGCTGCTGGTGATTCCGAGGCTCAGACTCTGGGTTACTACGGCGATTTCTCCAAGGTCATCTGGGGCCAGATCGGCGGTATTTCCTACGACGTGACTGACCAGGCGACCCTGGATCTGTCTGCTGAGCAGGATGGTTCTGGCCTGACTTCCCTGTGGCAGCACAACCTTGTTGCTGTTCGTTGCGAGGCTGAGTTTGCCCTGCGCGTTCACGATAAGGATGCGTTTGTGAAGGTGACTGCCTAATGAAGCTGGTTCACAAGATTAATGGCGGTGCTGTTGAGGTGGGGGAGGCTTACGGTGAGCGTCTTCTGAAGGGCGGTCTTTGGAAGCGCGCTGTTGCTGAGAAGCCGAAGCGTGCTCCGCGCCGCTCTGCCCCTGCCGCTAAGGATTCTGAGGAGGTCTAGTGGCTATCGCTTCCTTCGAGGATGTGGAGGTCCGCTTCTTCCGTGATCTCACTGCGGAGGAGCGTCCACTGGTTGAGAGCCGTCTTGCTGATGCGGAGAACAAGATCCGCAGGCGTATCCCTGATTTGGATGATCGGATCGTGGATGATCCGGCGTTCGCCGGCACGGTTGTTCGTGTGTGTGCGGATGCTGTGATTCGCCTGGTCCGTAACCCGGAGGGTTATGTTCAGGAGACGGACGGTAATTACACCTACATGCTGTCTCACTCTTCGGCGGATGGTCGTTTGACCATTCTGCCTGAGGAGTGGGCGGATCTGGGTGTGCGTAAGAAGATTCAGACTTTCCTGGCGATGCCGACGATGGTTAGGGAGGATTATGAGCCTTCTAGATCGTGGTAACGCT
>NZ_CALLDG010000068.1 GCF_937999985.1 uncultured Corynebacterium sp. | reverse complement strand
GCGGATCTCCTCGAACAGGAAGTACAGCAGCACCACAGGGGTGATGGCGAACACGCATGCCTTCCACACGAAGCCAAGACGCAGCTCCGAAACAGCGTTGAGGTGCTGCGCCATTTCGTTACGGCGCCCCTGAATCCAACCAATGGTCAGAACCGCGGCGACGGCACAGATCACGATGCCCAGGTTGTTGGTGAACTTGTCCATGATGTCCAGGGTGATCAGGCCGGAAGTGGTGGAGAACAGCAGGCAGGAGACGACGGCCATGACGCCACCGATGCTAATGGCGGCGACCTCGCGAGTCAGGTTCAGCTTGTCCTTCACAGCGGAGATAACGACCTCCATGATGGAGATCAGCGACGTAATACCAGCCAGGAACAGGGAGCCGAAGAACAGCACGCCGAACAGGGGTCCCGCTGGCATTTCGTTGATGATGGTCGGGAAGGCGGTGAATGCCAGGCCGATGCCGTTCTTGACTGATTCCTCGACGGGGGTGCCGGACTTCGCAGCCATGAAACCCAGGGTGGCGAACACGCCGATGCCGGCCAGAACCTCGAAGGAGGAGTTGGCGAAGGCCGTCACCATGCCGGTGCCGGTGAGGTTCGTGCGCGGCTTCAGGTAGGAGGCGTAGGTGATCATGATGCCGAAGCCGATGGACAGGGAGAAGAAGATTTGGCCGTAGGCGGCGATCCATACGGAGGTATCGGACAGGACGCTCCAGTCCGGGGTGAAGAATGTGTTCAGGCCATCGGCGGAACCATCGAGGAATAGGGCTCGGACCACCATGACGATGAAAAGGACGATCAGCACCGGCACGAAGAACATGGTGATGCGGCCGATACCCTCGTTAATTCCGCGGGCCAGGGTGAAGATACAGACCACCCAGACTGCGGCCATGACCAGCAGAACCGGGATGACGAAGTCGCCTGTCCAGGCGGAGGAATCGTCGAGCTTCAGGAATTCATCCTGGAAGTAAGTCTCTGCGTCTTCACCCCACGTCTTGCCAATGGACTTCCAGGTGTAGAGGCCTGCCCAGGCGATGATGGCGGCGTAGTAGACCGCAATGAAGAAGTTCACGCCCACCTTCAGCCAACCGATCGGCTCGGCGTACTTGCTGGTACGGCGGAATGTCAGGGGAGTGGAACCGCGGAAGCGGTGGCCCATGGAGAGGTCGAACCACAGTAGCGGAATACCGGCGGTGAGTAGTGCAACTAGGTAGGGGATCAGGAAGGCGCCGCCGCCGTTTTCGAAGGCGACGTAGGGGAAGCGCCAAATGTTACCCAGGCCGACCGCGGAGCCGATTGCGGCCATCAGGAACACCAGGCGGGTGTTGAATGTGTCCCGTCTCTGACGGGCACTAGCTACAGGCGAGGAAGATGAAGTGGTCATTGAGGTGCAACTTTCTAGCAGGCATCTCGCAAGGCGAACAATTAACAGAAGAGGCTTAAGGGGTGGTAAAGCCTCAAGGTTTTCTAAGGTGCTCTTACTATATGACCGTTGAAAGCTTCTGATAGTGGGTTTTCACAATTCTTTCCCGAGATTGACTACCCGATGAAGAGATGGGGGTAGTTTCTTTGGGGTGTCTGGGGGTAACTGGGGCGGCTTTGGGTGGGCAGCGGTGGGCGTCAAAAAGAAACAACAAGTATGGCAATAGAGGCAATAGAAAGGGTGCGTTGGAGGCAGCGACGGCCGGGCGATAGGATGGGGCACGTGACTCTTACTCTTGGAATTGTCGGCCTGCCCAACGTGGGCAAGTCCACGCTGTTTAACGCCCTGACCCGCAACGATGTTCTGGCTGCGAACTACCCGTTCGCAACCATTGAGCCCAACGTGGGGCTGGTGGAGTTGCCGGACCCACGCCTGACGCGCCTGGCGGAGATCTTTGAATCTGAGCGCATCCTGCCCGCGACAGTCTCCTTCGTGGACATCGCCGGCATCGTGAAGGGCGCTTCCGACGGCGAGGGTATGGGTAATGCCTTCCTGGCGAACATCCGCGAGGCGGACGCGATCTGCCAGGTGGTGCGCGCGTTCTCTGACGACAACGTGATCCACGTTGACGGTCGAGTGGACCCCGCCAGCGACATTTCCGTCATTGAGACGGAGCTGATCCTGGCCGACCTGCAGACGGTGGAGAAGGCTCTGCCGCGCCTCGAGAAGGAAGCGCGGAAGAACAAGGATCTGGCCGAGCAGGTCGAGGGGGCTAAGAAGGCGCAGGAGATTCTGGAGGATAGCCGCACTCTGTCGAGTGCCGCGGCGCAAGGGGAGATCGACCTGGCTACCGTGCGCGACCTGCACTTCCTGACGGCCAAGCCGTTCCTGTACGTGTTTAACTCCGACGAGTCTGTGCTGACCGACGAGGACAAGAAGGCAGAGCTGCGCGAACTGGTAGCCCCGGCAGATTGCGTGTTCCTGGACGCCGCGACAGAGGCGGACCTGCTGGAGCTGGACGACGAGGAAGCGGCTGAGCTGCTGGAATCCGTCGGGCAGACTGAACCGGGGCTGCAGACGCTGGCGAAGGCTGGCTTCGCAACTCTTGGCCTGCAGACCTACCTGACCGCCGGGCCGAAGGAGGCCCGCGCGTGGACGATCCACCAGGGTGACACCGCCCCGCAGGCTGCGGGTGTGATCCACACGGACTTCGAGAAGGGCTTCATTAAGGCTGAGATCGTGGCCTTCGAGGACCTGGACGAGCTCGGTTCCATGGCGGAGGCTCGCGCCCACGGCAAGGTGCGCCAGGAAGGCAAGGACTACGTGATGGCCGACGGCGACGTGGTGGAGTTCAAATTTAACGTGTAGTGCTTAACCTCTGCGATGAACTCTTTGATCCCGGGACGTGATGAGGACTGGGGCTATTGTGCTCCCCCGAACGCTACGGCCCGGGGACACGAGGCTGTGTCGCAGGTGCAAGCGAGAGGACCAGGAGCGAAACACAGACCGCTGAGTCGACGCAGTCACGGTAAAGACGGAGCCGTCTAGGCGGTGCTCGAGGTTGCGCGAGATACGGTGACGCTGGGCGTCGGTAAGCGATGCGCATTCGGCGACAT
>NZ_CALLDG010000067.1 GCF_937999985.1 uncultured Corynebacterium sp. | reverse complement strand
GCGACTTAGGTTTCGTAGTCATCTGGGGTTCCTCCTACTTCGGGGGAGCTATCGGCTACCGCATCGTCCGGCATGCCTGAATCGTATGAAGAAGACTCGACAACGGGGGTAGAGGTGTTTGATTTTCTACGGGCTGCCAGCTCGTCGACGGGGTGGCTAGATCGACCCATGACTTCCTGTACGAGCGCCAGTTTCTGATCTGCGCCAAGAATGTCCTGTGCTAGGTGGTATACAAGCTCTTCTGGTGTGGCGGTCGCCAAACTCTTCCCGCCATCGTCGAGGTAGTCAAATATTTCACTGACGCTTACGTGCCCGAGCTCTTGGAGAGCGATTACGGGATTGATCTCAAATCCGCGAGCGATCGTGATGATGTCGTCTGCGGTAAGCCCTTTTGCCATGCGGGAGTTGGTCGCATTGCGGGAGATGTTGAGCTTGTCCGCGATGTCTTGAGCTGTGATGCGCTTTCCAGACATGGATGAGAACCAGTTTTTGTAGCGGTCTGCGTTGGTCATGTAATCCATACTAGTGACCACAAAAGTTGTCAGCAAGTGGGGGTTAATCAGGGGTAATGCCAACTCGGGTGCCCCCGCTGTAATTCCATCCTTGTCAGATTGGCGCCGCATGACATATTCTTTTGTCAGTCACCAAGAAAGAGGTTAAACAGTGACAACATTCCTTATCAGTCTTGATGAACTTGAACGTGTAAAGCGTGTCAATCGACTGGCATCGGCAGTAGACCTAGCTGCATACACAGGAGTTTCCCGGAACACATGGAACAAGGCTCTCAAGACCCGCAAGCCAACACCGCAAATTCTGGACGCGCTGGCATTCATGGGAGCCCGGCCAGAAAAGGTGCTTATCGCTCTTTCAGAGGATGACCTGCAAGCGGCATAAGTAAGAGCCCCGCATAAGGAGAAAAAGTGAAAACGGAATGGAGTTACCGCAGTGTCTATCAATAAGGAAACCCCCGGCGCCACAACGCCAGGAGCATCAAAAAACTCGGTCACAGTATCGGCAAAGCGAAGCATGGACAAAGCAATGACCGCAAGAGATTCAGTAGCGACAGCGGCTCGAGCGAGCAGGGCTAAAGAACTTCCTCCTGACTGCTCTCATGAATCATCCATGCACCCCACTTGCTCGGATCGAAGTGCACGGTCGTTGTTTTCAACTGGTCTAACAGGCGCACGGGGATTTCTACGAAAGTGCCTGGTGCAGCTTCGGCAATGGATTTCTGGACATCATTCACATCAACACCGTCCTGCAGAGCCCAAGTGACCGACTGGTTACCGAGGTTCGCGTTCAAGAACCAAGTCATCTTTTCACCTCCTTTCCGTTGGATACGAAAAGGATACTCCGCATAAGAGAAGCCCCTGCGGGAACAGGGGCAAAAGGAAAACTAAGGAAAGAATACCAAATGGAACTGCAGCAACAGAATTTCGACTTTCACGGTCATGCCGTGCGAGTGCTCGGAACCGAAGAGAACCCCATGTTCGTCCTTAATGACGTAGCTAAAGCACTGGGCATTAAGAACATCGGTGTTCTCGTTGGTCGGCTAGACAAAGCTGACATCTGTCGAACAGATGTCAGGTCTGAGCGCCAAGTCCGGAACATGGTCACCGTTAATGAGTCCGCTTTATATGAGGTGGTGCTCCGTAGCGATAAGCCTGAAGCGCGCCGCTTTTCGCGGTGGGTTACTCACGAAGTTTTGCCCACAATCCGCAAGCATGGCGCATACCTGACCGAGCAGCGGGCGATGGAGATGGGGCTGTTCCGGATTAAGGAAACCACGGTGGTGCATTCGGACGGGCATACCTCAATTTCAAAGACTCCGAAGGTGACAGGGAAGGGGCAACAGTATTTCGTTTCCCGGTTCCTGGATGGGCGGTTTGCTGCCTAACTGATCTGGTTCGTCTGGGAGGGGAAGCCTGGACGAGCTGACGGAGCGTCACTGTGACGTTTCGCGCCCTGGGTAGACCTACCCCCATGGTGCAATTCCTGGGCAGGGCACAAGGGTCTTTAGTCCCGTGTTTTTTGAGAACTGAATAGTGCATAGCGCCGTCCTATTACGGGGCGGGATGACATGCGGGTGAGCGCCGGTTCTTAGACGCGCCATGATTCCGTATGCCCTGCTCTACACCACTGGTTCGGGTTGCGCCGACCGGTGAGGTAACAGACGAGCGCGAATACAAATCCCCAGGCTCATATTGGTTTTTGCACGCGATCACCGGCCACGCCAGCTTTTTGGCGCGTGTTGTGTGACGTGCAGGCGGGTTCGACTCCCGCTGTGGGCACTAGGGGTGCGTTAAATGCCGGTGCCGACCTGCTTTCCCGGCTAAGCAAGCTCCTACGGGCAGATTCGCCTTTCTGACTGCCCTGCGCGCTGCGCACCCCTTTTCACCACCCACACGCCGAAATCACGAGAGGAGGAATTGTTGACAACGCTGATCCCAGGAAATCTCACTACTAGGGAATGCCTCATTGTTCATGAGGTGCTGCAACGCATTAAACAGAGAGTCCTGGAAGGGCATCCATCTGGCCAAGTGATAGATCAAGCCCTTACTCAGACTGTAGAGCAAGGTACTTGCAGGCCTCCCGTTTAAGCCCCAGGGGCGAACAGTTCCCTAATAGTGTTGCCCGCCGAGCTTAATGACGGAAGGTTATTCACAGCATACGGGTATACGAAGTTATCGAATACACGCTTCCACCTGGACTTATCGTCACTCTTCAAGGAGATGATAGCTAGAGCGCCGAGCAAACGTTCATAGGATTGCTCAAATGCGAAATCGCCAAGCACTTCTAAATCGTCGATACAGCACCGCATGTGGTTAATGACGGTGAACGCGGAATCTTTAACACTCGCTGGTAGCGAACCATCCTGCGTCAGTTCCTCAATGATGACTTCAAGATACGATCGGAGGTTCTCTACTTTTTCGGCTTGTGGTGCGGGAATTAAGTCGCGCAGCATGAATGCCAATGTGCTGAGATGGTCCCGTGGTGTCTGGGGGATATCACCGCTTCCCACAGTTCCCCAGCTTTTTGGATAGCAAAAGAGAATCCTTCGCCATTCTGGAAGATATCGGCGATACACCTCGGTCTGTCCACCTGTTGAGTCCAGACGATCTAACAGTTCACCGATCTGTTCGATGAGCCGAGCTGCCCGCATGTGTTCAGTCAGTTCATCATCAGTCCTCGACTGAGCCTTGCTGAAGTGGAACCATCATTCCATTTATTGAACACGTCGAGTAGAAGCTGCGCTGGATTTGCCATACCCAGAATCTTAACCAACCAAACAAACAGCCCCCTCTTTTTCACCTACCGCGAGATAAAGGAAAAAAAAAGGGGGCTTCGTGTTGCCTTACCTGAAAGGGGAAACACCCATGAATCGTAACAGATACCGCGACCTGATGGACGACATTGAAGCCGTCCTGGGCGAGCGTAAACGAATGCTCACCATCGACGAGTTCGCCGCACTCAGCGGGCGGAACCGTCAAACCGTGTGGCAGTGGTGCGCATCCGAGAAGCTGCCAGCCACACAGACCGTGAGGGGCGGACGCTACCTCATTAACTACCGTCAGTTGCTTGATTCTTTCCCGGAGGTTGCCGCATGAGTCGCCACGATGAAACACCAATCACGAATCGTATTATCCCGCCGTCACATCCGACGGTCCAGGGGGCGCAGCGTCGCCTGATCAGTGGGATTGACGAGTGGCTTGATGAGGATGATGACTACACCGATGACGCTGTGCCCTACGAGCTTGACGATGAGCAGCGCGTGAGCTTGTTTGACATGATCGCCGCGTCGCTGGCCGCTATCGCGTTCGCGGGAACGATTCTGCTGATTGCCTGGCACCTCGGAAAGCTGCTGGTCTGATGCCTCTCATTGATCCCTACAACCACGATGACAGCACCCCGCCTCCGCCATTCTGGTTCTCCCTGGGCTTTGCCGTCGGCATGGGCGTGATCCTCATCTGCGTGATCCTCCTGACCTAGAAAGACCACCATTGAAAGACCTAGAAACCCAGCTCGCGGATATGAAGCTGGATCGCTTGATTTCCGCGACACATTCCCAGCTGCTAAAGACGGACGACCCGCTGGCTACCTACACGGCTGAATTACTACATCGGCTTCCCCGCCTGCGTGACCGTAACCGCGAACTACAACAGCAGCTAAGCCGAGCGAACCACCCGCGCCCCGGCGTCTCCGCCGACCGGCTACGGAAGAAGATTCGTGAGGCAACCCGCTCGCAGCGCGCTATCTGCAACCACCTCGACGCACTAGCAAACGAGATCAGGTGATCGCGGTGCGCGAGATCAAGCAAGTACCGATCCCGTCCGGGCTACAGGCTGCGCTGGCCGCCAAGCGCGACCGCCTGGGCAGCGATCTGATTGTGGAGCTGACGGGGATTTCGCCAGCCCAGCTCAATGAGTGCTGCAACCCCATATCACGCCGAAACACCATGTTTATTTCCACGCTAGACAAGCTCGTTACTCGCCTCGGGCTGGACATCAATTTCATCTACGAGGCAGAGGCGGAAGCCAAGCGTCTTATAGAAGAGAAAGGAGCGTTGCCACCATGCCGCAACGTCTAATTAGCTTCGACACTGAAGAGTGGTTGGAGCAGCGCCGTGAGGTTATCACGGCTACGGAAATTGCGAGGGCGATCCGGTCGCCTAAATATGCTCGCGAGCTGCGCGAAGAGAAGCGCACCGGGGCGCAGAGTTTCACTGGCAACCGGTATACCGAGTGGGGTAAGGAGCGCGAGCCGGTTATCGCTAAACACGTTCGATTAGAGATCGACTCAAGCCTCGAGGCCAACGACGACCTGTGGGTAGATGACGCTGGCCTGATCGGCGCGACACCTGACATGGTTGATCGTGATTGGCGCGAGGGGCAGCCGATGGAGCTGATCGGCGAGATTAAGACCGTTGGCGCCCATCGTGACTGGGGCGATGGGGATATTCCTGGCGTGTACTTCGACCAGGTGCAGGTTCAGTTGTATGTGACTGACGCGGACGAGTGCCTGTTCTCTTGGGAGCCGTACGTGATTGAGGGCGACGAGTTCAAGCCCGGCGAGGTGCGCAGCTGCGTTATTCGACGCAATGAGAGGCGCATCAAGGAGTTAGTGGACTTCGCCCACCAGTGGCTTGAGGGAAAGAACCCGACCGCCCCAGATGTGTCCTTCGAGTTGGCGCAGGTCAAGAAGCTGACCGACATGAAGGCCGGTATCGAGGCGGAGATTAACGAACTGCGAGCACAGATCATCGGCGCCATCGGCGACGAACCGTGCAGCTGGGAGTATCCCAGCATCGGCCTGGTGACCATGACGAAGCCGAGTGTGCGCAAGACCTTCGACTCCAAGAAGTTCCGCAAAGATCATGCCGACCTGGCCGACCAGTACACGGTTGAGAAAGAAACGAAGCCAAGCTTACGCCTGACATTCGAGAAGGAGGTGTCCTAAATGGGTAATCAGATCAACCTGGACAACTATGAACCTGTCGAGGAGCGCATTATGCGCTTCAAAGACACGTACCCGAACTACCGCATGACCAGCGAGGTCGTGGACATGCGGGGCGAGGTGGGAGCCACCCGCTGGGTCGTGAAGGTGGCACTCTATCGCAACTTCGAGGACGAGAAGCCACTGTCCGAAGGGCACGCCTTCGAGGTCGACGGCGCGGGCATGACACAGAAGGTAGCCGCGCTGGAAACCTGCGAAACCTCCGCACTGGGACGCGCGCTGGCGAACGCTGGTTTTGCTGGCAATCGCCGCGTGACGCGCGAAGAGATGATGAAGCCGAAAATCCAGGAGCTTACCGACCGGGCGAATACCTGCAAGACAGAAGCTGACCTGAAGAAAGTGTGGAGCGAAGCGATGGAGCTTGGCGTTGCCAACCACTTGACATTGGTTGTGAAGCGCAGGAGGGCGGAACTGAATGGAGCCTCTTAACCCTGTCCAGATCGAGCGCGACCTACGCACCACGAACGAACGCATCTATAAGGGCGTGGAGGTCGTCTCGAAGGCGTACGCCGACTACCTCGACGCGGAGCGCGACTACAAAAACGCCTACGCCATGGCCTACCTGGCAGCCGAGGGCAGCATCAAGGACAAAGAGGCTAAGGCAGAGGTCGCCACCGAAGAGAAGCGCGCACGCCGCGACGTGGCCGATGTAGCCCACAAGCGAGCGAAGGACACGTTGCGAGCTGTCATGGGCGAGCAGTCCGCGCTACAGACCATGGCAGCCGGAATCCGCCAAGCCTATGCGGGGAGTGGTCATGGGCAGACGTAAGGCGATGCCGTTCGAGGTGTGGCAGTACGTCCACGAGCGTGCGGAGGGCGCCTGCGAGGCGATGATCCCTGGCGTGTGCGTGGGCGCTATGCATCACTTCCATCACCGCAAAATGCGCTCACAGGGTGGCGAGCACACCGTCCATAACGGATTAGGTACTTGCCACGCATGCCACTCATTCATTCATGCTAACCCCGCTTGGTCTTACGAGCGGGGTTTGTTGATTCGTGGCCGGGACGAGGTTACCTGGCCGCCGAAATACTACCGAGGGGTTTACAGAAAGGAGGAGGAAGGTGCCAAGAATCAGAACGATTAAGCCCGAGTTTTTCACATCGCCAGATACGGCCAGCGTCTCACATACAGCAAGGCTTCTTTATGTGGCCATGTGGTGCCTTGCCGACGACCACGGGCGCGGAGAGATGAACATGCTTCAGCTCCGCGCTTTTGCTTTCCCGGAAGAGGATCATTGGCTCGACTCTGAACTTCAGAGGCAAGGCAAGGAATTTCAGTGTCTTTGCAAGGAAGTTGTGGACGGCTTCGGAATCGACGTTTATAAGCACCGTGGGCGTACTTTTTACAGCATTCCCAGCTGGGACGATCATCAAAAGCCCCAACGGCGCGCGAATCCAAAATACCCAGCGCCAGATGACCCAGACTCTACCCCTGACCAGCGGTTTAGCGGAAATGAAGGAACTTCATTGTCTTTGCAAGGAACTTCAGTGCCTCCGCACGGAAAAACACCCCTAGGAACAGGGAAAGGGAACAGGGAAAGGGAACAGGGAAATATATCGTCCGAAGCAAGTTCGGACTCGTCCGCCCGAAGGCCGGACGCGCGCCCGACCGAGTACCCGCCCGCATTCGAGGATTGGTGGAAGGCCTACCCACGCCGACGCAACGCCTCAAAGAAAGACGCGGCGAAGCAATGGCGTGAAGCGACCAAAACCATCGCCCCCGAAGAACTGCTCCGCCTCACATCCGTCTATGCGGATAACCCCGGAGTCGATGACGCGCGCTACATTCCCCACCCGCACAAGTGGCTCAAAGACCGTCGCTGGGAGGCGATCGAGGAGACCGACAACCCCGCCACGCCTCACAGCCGCTTTACACCGGAAGCAATCGCTGGCCGCTTCTACGGCACTAGCCAGCCGGAGATCGTCGACGCGGAGGTGCTGCCATGGCAACTCGAAGCATGAGCGACGACCACGCCCTGCAAATCGCCTTCAAGGTGATCTCGATCCTCAAGGCTGCACTCCCGCAGCATATGCCCCGCATGGAGGACGAGCACCAAACGAAGATCGTTGCCACCGTCTACGCCGATGTGATCGCCAGAACGCACCTACCCGCCCGTGTGTTCCAGGAAGCCGCGTTGTGGATCACTCGCACTCATGACGGCGACAGGCAGATTACGCCCTCGCTGTTCCGCCAGGCGGTGTGGCGCGCCAACGAGGAGCTGTCCGCTGACCCGGATTACCGGCGAGTCCGCGAGCAGATCAGGCAGAAGCGCGAGCGGCAACGGCACCTGCAGATGGGGCTCACTGCCGATGGGCGATCCCCGGAGCTGTGTCAGCGAGCCGGGAATGTCGACCAGAAGGCTGTAGAAGCGACGAAGAAGCGCCTCGGGCGTAAGTGGGCGCTAGAGGCGGGAAAGTCCGCGAGAGACGCCAATCAGAGCGAATTTGACGCCAACCAAGACCAACCAACCACCAAGGAGTAGAAAAAATGACCCACATGACTATCACCGGCAACCTCGCCAGCGACCCAGTACTGCAACACAACGCGGAAGGCCAGCCCTGGGCAGGGCTCACCGTCCTATGGAGCGAGCGGGAGAAAAACAACGCCACCGGACAGTGGCAGGACACGCCCGTCATCGCCGTCAAGGTGTCCTGCTTCGGCACCCTGGCAGCCAACGTCGCGCACAGCCTCAAGAAGGGCACGCGCGTGACCGTCACGGGCAAGGTGCGACCTACCGCATGGCAATCACCTAACGGCGAGCAGCTACAAATCAAGATGATCGCCGACTCCGTCGCGCCAGACCTCCGCTGGGCAGTCGCAGATGTGCAAAAGGCCACGACGAACCAGCAGGGCAACCAGCAGCAGAACAACCAGGCAGGTTTCGGCCAGCAACAGGCCGACCCGTTCGCCGACCAGCCCGCCAACCAGCAGCAGGGTGACGATGGAAACCCGCCCTTTTGATGGAAAATCGCAGGTCAAGGTGGTAAAATGAAGCATGGCCGCGAGGTGTTGGAGCACCTACACGGCCACTAACCCAACCAGTTCGATCACAGCGAATGGAGGGCTAGGCATGAAGCCTACCGTCAATAGGTACCGCGTGCCTAAAACGCGAATCATTATCCCCTCACGAGTGGCGGAGCGCGCCGCAAGTCGATATGAGATTAACGGGGATTGCTGGATAAGCACCTACTCGGTGGCCAGTCATGGTTATGCGCAAATCGGGTGGCAGGACGGGGATTACAGGCAAGCAGTGACAGCCCATCGCGCAGCCTGGGTCTACCACAATAAAGCGCAAATCCCTGAGGGGCACACAATTGACCACTTATGCAAGAACCGTAAGTGCGTTAATCCAAAACACCTGAGAGCGCTTCCAAATTTCGAGAATGCGCGCCGAACTTTCGGGCGCGACTGGCCTGTAGGTACCTGCGTTAATGGCCACCCAAACTCCGAGTTGTATTGGGATGGCGAGCGCTACAGGTGCAAGCCATGCATGACAATGTATCAGCGGAATTATCGCAGGCGGAAACGCGCAAAAAAGTCTGCTTAACCCCCTTCTTCGCCAGCTTGTCAGGCATGTGTATATACGCAAAGAATTAACGCCTAAGTGGGGCAGGCTGAAGACGATTTTCAGCCAATTTCTAACACGAAAGAAGGAAACCAATGGCACGCACAAGGCAATCAGCCAAAGCAGCCGGGACACGCTTTGAACGCCTTATAAGCGACCATCTCCGCGACAACGTCAGCGAATACATCGACCGGCGTGTAAAAACAGGCGCGAAAGATCGCGGGGACATCTCCAACGTCCGATCCCATGGCGAGCGAGTGGTGGTGGAATGCAAGAACACCGCCCGCCTAAGCCTCGCTCAATGGATCGACGAAGCGCACACTCAAGCGGGCAATGATGACGCAGCAGTAGGTGTAGTGATCCACAAGCGCCACGGCGTAGCAGACCCGGGCCGCCAATGGGTCACCATGACTGTCGATGATCTCGTGTTCTTCCTTACGGGCGAACTACAGGAGTCGCGCTATGAGCCATGACATGAATCGCCCGATAACGAATTTCGACCGCGCGATCGACATCGCCGCCTACATGGACGAGGTGGGCGAAAGCCTATTTGAGCTCGTGCACCAGCTACATGTCGCCGGGCTCATCACACCCGACCCTGGCGAGAGCAGTGTCACCTACTACGACCTGTACGAACCTGACGATTCAGCACCGATCTACCGACCAGCCCCTAAGGAGGACATCCCATGACCATCAGTAGAACCTACGACCTACCCGAACCGTCGAAAACCCGCGACACATACAGCACCTGGC
>NZ_CALLDG010000066.1 GCF_937999985.1 uncultured Corynebacterium sp. | reverse complement strand
GTGTCTGGTTCGGTGACATCGTTCCGCATGTCTCATGAGATCGTTCCGGTGCCGAGAACCATCATGTCTCGTCACATCGTTCCGGTAAAAAACCACATGCCCTGCAACACACCAAAGTTGCCCCAAACACGCTGAAACTGATGTCTCGCGACATCGTTCCTCCATGCTGAACCCATGGAGAAACCAGCGCCGAAAATCATCATCGAAACCATGCTCGCTACTGGTATGACTCAAGCCGAAGCAGCCCAACATTTCGGCGTGACAACCCGTTGGATCCGAACACTTCAAAAGCGTTACAACGAAGGCGGCGTGGAGGCACTGACCCCCAAATCAAAACGCCCTCATACAAATCCACGCGCCACCACCCCTGACACAGTCGACCGCATCCTCCAACTACGCAACGAACTGACCAACCGCGGCACCGACGCAGGAGCCCACACCATCCGCTGGCATCTCGAACAAGAAGACACAACCCCACTGCCAGCAACAGCAACGATCCACCGCATCCTCAAAAACAACGGACACGTCACACTCCAACCACAAAAGCGTCCCCGCAGCTCATGGATACGATTCCAAGCAGACCAACCCAACGAAACATGGCAAATGGACTACAGCGACTGGACCATCGCTGGCCACCAACGCGTCGTTATCCTCACAATCCTCGACGACCACTCACGCTACGTACTACGCTGCCAAGCGTTTAACAGCGCAACCGTCACCCACGTCATTGAAGCCTTCGCCTACACAGCCGCTATCCACGGTTACCCACAATCAACCCTGACCGACAACGGACGAGCATTCACAACCAGCAACGACCGCACCAACCCAGCACGCAATGGCTTCGAACAACTCCTCCTAGACCTAGGGATTGAACAGAAAAACGGCAGACCCTATCACCCACAAACCCAAGGCAAAGTTGAACGCTTCCACTACACGCTCAAACTGGCACTACGCAACAAACCCCAAGCTAGAGACATCGACAACCTCAACGAACAACTCGATGACATCATCGACTACTACAACAACAAACGCCCCCACCGAGCGCTCAACCGATGTACCCCTGCAGAGGCCTACAACGCTTTACCCAAAGCGCACCCCCGCCCTGGCGCCAAGACTCATGACTACCGCCTACGCACCGACAAAGTCGCCAAAAACGGCAAAACAACACTGCGATGGGGCGGACAACTCAGACGCATCTATATCGGACGCCGATGGACCGGAGAACCCATCACCATCATGTGCGTAGACAACACAGCGGACATCAAAATCACCGCCACGGGGCAACATATAGCCCACTACACACTGACACCCGACAAGATCTACTACAACCAAAAAGACAACGAACTCAACCCCAACCCGGGCAACAAGAATAAAGAAAGCCCCGAGACATAACCGGAACGATGTCTCGAGACATCACATGGCGCCCCAGAGAGGAATCGAACCTCCGACACCGGCTTTAGGAGAGCCGTGCTCTATCCACTGAGCTACTAGGGCAATCGCACGGAATCCGTGCGAGGTACATAATACAAGCCCGTCAACGCTCCCCGTTAACCAGCCCTTTTGGTCACCGCACCCCAGTCCCCCAGCGCACCGGAACGTGTGGGCGTCCACACCAAAGAACCCCTACACCACACCCGCAGCGAGGCTACGATTAAGAAGCATGGGCGACGCAGTATCTAAAGATACCTACACACCGAAACAACGCACCCGCTTCCGCGAGCGCCTCAACGCCGAGCTGGAGGTCTTCGACAAGCACCTGCAGAGCGCAGAGTTCATCAACCAGGGCACCATCGGCCTGGAGCTAGAGATGAACCTCGTCGGCGACGACATGCAACCCAAGCGCTGCAACGTCGGCGTGCTGGAGAAGCTGGAAGAAACCCACCCGGGGGAATACCAGTCCGAGATCGGCTCCTTCAACGTGGAGATGAACCATCCCCCGCTGGCCATCACCGGCCGCGGGCTCGAGCAACTGCAGGAAGGCCTCGACGAGCGCCACCGCGCAGTGCAGAAAGCCGCCAAAGAACTCGGCTCCCACGCCGTGATGATCGGCACCCTTCCGACCCTGACCACCGACTTCCTCAGCGATCCCGCCTGGATCACCGACGAGAACCGCTACAAGGCTCTCAACAACGCCATCCTCGAATCCCGCGGCGAGCTCGTCCGCATCGAACTCGAAGGCGCCCTGCCCGGCCGAGTGCTCGGCACCGTCGATTCCTATAGCCACGACTTCGAGGACATCGCGCCGGAATCCGCCTGCACTTCAATGCAGCTACACCTGCAGGTCGCGCCAAACCTCTTCGCCAACGCCTGGAACGCCTCCCAAGCCATCGCTGGCGTGCAGGCAGCGCTCAGCGCCAACTCCCCACTATTCGTCGGACACAAGCTCTGGCACGAATCGCGCATCCCCGTCTTTGAGCAGGCCATCGACACACGCACGGCAGAGCTCGTCAACCAGGGCGTGCGCCCGCGCGTGTGGTTCGGCGAACGGTGGATCACCAGCGTGTTCGACCTCTTCGAGGAAAACGGCCGCTACTTCTCCCCTCTCCTACCGGAGGATCGCCTGGAGGCCGGCACCCCCATCATGTCCGGTGACAGCCCCGGCCTGCACTACATGAACCTGCACAACGGCACGATCTGGCGCTGGAACCGCCCGATCTATGACCCGAACCTGGAGCTCTCCCACATCCGCGTCGAAAACCGCCTGCTACCCGCCGGCCCCACCACCGCCGACATCGTCGCGGACGCCGCCTTCTACTACGGGCTCGTCAAGTTCCTGGGCACGCAAAATCGCCCCGTATGGTCGCGGCTTTCTTTTGAGGACGCCCACAGTAACTTCCTCGCCGGCGCCCGCGAAGGGCTGCGCGCCAGCATGCGCTGGCCGCGTGTAGGGACCGTGCCGGTTCGGGAGTTGATTACGGAGCACCTGCTCGACCAGGCCCGCGAAGGATTGGAACTGCTGGACGTTGATCCCGAACTGATCGACACGTACCTGGGGATCATCGAAGGCCGTGCCCGCAGCGGACAAAACGGTGCAACCTGGCAGCTGGATACCCTAAACCGGCTGGCCCCGAACAGCGAGCCGGATTCCCCAGAGCGCGCCGAGGCGCTCGCCACCATGATGCAGCGATACATCGCCCACCAGGCCAGCGGTCAGCCGGTGCACACCTGGTCGGTGGAAGGCCGCGACTAGAACAGCTGGGATTTTAGCGGCCTCTGAATTGCGGCGCGCGTTTCTCGGCGCGAGCCCGGCGCGCCTCCTGCACGTCCTCACTGGCCCAGATGTCCACCATCATCTGCTGCAACTCCGCATCCGCGTGCATGTCGGGGCTGTTGAACACGCGCTTTGAATGCTCCATGGACAGCGGAGCCTGGCGCGCCACCCGATGCGCGAGGGCGGTGGCGTTGGGGGTGGCGTCATCAAGAACCACAGAAAAACCCGTTGCCTGGGCTTGTTCGGCACCTACCCGGGCGCCCGCCAAGAACACGTTGCGGGCCAGCGCGCCGCCCAACAGTTCGCGGGCTCGGGCGTGGGTCCACAGATCCAGGGCGAAGCCGTGCTCGGCAACAGGTACCCAGCAGGCACCCTCGTCGGCGAATACGCGCAGGTCGCAAGCCAAAGCGATCTGGCAGCCCGCGCCGACCGCCGGGCCGTGAATATCGGCGATCACCGGCACCGGGGTGGTCTGGATGGCCGAGAGCATGTCCTCCATGGCGGACCAAAAATCATCGGCATACACGCCACCCGAGAGGTCCGCTCCGGCGCAGAAAACGGGCCCCTCACCGCGAATCAAAATGGCGCGCACCCCGGCGGCAGTGAGGGCGCGGACGGCCTCGGCGACGGCGGTGGCGATGGCGGCGTTGAGGGCATTGCGCTTCTCCGGGCGGTTAAGGGTGATCACGCCGACCTGCGGGGCGGCGGCATTGCTTGCACTACTGGCATTGCTTGCTTTGCCTGCCCCGACGGTCTCTAGATGAGTGATGACGTGCCCTGCGCTCATGGCTAGCAATGTACCGCAGGCGCGGTGCCATACGCGGGTGTTTCGCGCGAACCCGCGCGGAGTTTCCCTAGCCCTCCAGGCCGGCGTGGAAGGTCAGCGGGTCGCCGCCGATGCGGCCGTCTTCCACGTCCAGAGCCTCGATGGCGGAAACCTCGTCGGCGGAAAGCTCAAAGCCGAAGACGTCGAAGTTCTGGCGCACGCGCTCCACCTTGGAGGAACGCGGGATAACCACGTCGCCACGCTGGATGTGCCAGCGGATGATGGCCTGCGCCACGCTCACGCCGTGCTCGGCGGCGATCTTCGCGATGGTCGGGTCGGTCAGGTTCTGCCCCTGCCCCAACGGCGACCATGCCTCGGTGACGATCCCGCGGTCGCGGTTGTCCGCGCGTTGCTCGGCCTGGCTAAAGCCTGGGTGGATCTCGATCTGGTTCACGGCCGGGGTGTGGCCCGACTGCTTCAGGGCATCCAGCGCCTCGGGGTAAAAGTTGCACACGCCGATGCTGGTCGCGCCGCCCGCCTGCTGGATCTCCGCCATAGAGTCGTATGCCTGCACGAACTTGTCGGCCTGCGGGCACGGCCAGTGCAGCAGGTACAGATCCACATAGTCCATCCCCAGCTTCTTCTGGGATTCCGCGAATGCTTCCTTACCACGCGCCTGGTCGGCGTTCCACAGCTTGGTGGTGATGAACAGCTCCTCGCGCTGCACATCCCCGGCCTTCACCGCGTCGGCAACGGCGCGCCCCACGGCCTCCTCGTTGCCGTAGATCGCGGCGGTATCAATGTGGCGGTAGCCGGTCTCGATCGCGGCGCGCACCGAGGTGTAAGTGTCCTCGTCGCTCAACTGCCACACGCCCAGCCCCAGCTGAGGAATGGCCTTGCCGTCGTTCATTTCAAGGGTCGGTACTGCATTGTTCTTTTCGCTCATGGCCTCTTTTGTACGCCACTTGCGCCATTCCCGCGACGGCACTGGCACAGGCTTTATCACCGACCTAATGCATTCGCATATGAGACAATAACCGGGATCCTTCTTATTTCGACTAAGGATTCAAACCAACAAAATCCACAAGGAATATATGGAAGCTCTCTATATCAACAACCTCAATAAGAGTTACGGGGACCACCAAGTCCTCCACGACATGACGCTCCAGGTACAGCCTGGTGAGATGTACGGTTTCGTCGGCTCCAACGGTGCCGGCAAGTCCACCACCATGCGCATCGCACTGGGGGTGCTCGCGGCGGACAGCGGCGAGGTGCTTCTGGGGGATCGGCCGATCGACGATGATCTGCGCCGCCGCATTGGCTACATGCCGGAAGAGCGCGGCCTGTACGCGAAGGAGAAGATCGGTGACCAACTGCGCTTCTTCGCCCGCCTCCACGGCTTGAGCGACAAAGCGGCCCGGAAGAACGCAGAAGGCCTGCTGGAACAGCTCGGCCTGGCCGAGCGCTCGGACGACAAGCTGGAGGAGCTGTCGCTGGGTAACCAGCAGCGCGTCCAGCTGGCGGCCTCGCTAATCCACAACCCGGAACTGCTGATCCTGGACGAGCCCTTCTCCGGCTTGGACCCCGTGGCCGTGAACGTGATGAGCGACCTGCTTGTTGAGCGTTGCAACGCCGGCGTGCCGGTCCTGTTCAGCTCCCACCAGCTGGATCTGGTGCAGCGCCTGTGCGACCGCGTGGGCATCATCGCCAAGGGACGTATGAAAGCCGAGGGCACCGTCGACGAACTGCGAACCCGCGGCCCCATCGTCTACGAGGTGCGTACTCCGGCGCGCGATTGGTACCCCCAGGGCACGCGCCTGGTCGAGGACTTTGGCGAGGGCGTGCTGCTCGAGGCTGAGACTACGGACCTGGATCAGCAGATCCTGCAGGCTGCGCTGGCCACCGGCCCGGTCCACTCTTTCTCCCGCCGTATCCCGCACCTTGCAGAGCTCTTCCAGGAGGTCGTCGAATCATGAGTTATTCTTCCCCGAACACCATCGCCACCGTCGCCAAGCGCGAGATCCAGGTGGCCTCCCGCAGCAAGGCGATCATGTTTTCCTTGATTGTCGTCATCGCCGTCATGCTCATCGGCGTGTTCGTCGGCGCATGGTTCGCCGGCAAGGACGACGGCAACGAAACCCCGAAGCTCGGTCTTGTGGGGATTGAGAAGGAGTTTGTTGACGCCGCCTCGGCCTCCACCGAAGGCACCCCAGAAGGGACTGAAGGTTCCGGTGGCGTGGAGACGGAAACCGTGGGCTCCCGCGACGAGGCTTCCTCTAAGGTGACCGACGAAGACCTCGATGCAGCCCTGGTGAAGACTGATTCCGGCTACGAGCTTCTCGCCGAAGGAAAGCCCGACCCCGTGATCCTCAGCACCGTTAGCGCTGCGATCAATGCGCACGCGCAATCCGAAGCGCTAAACAAAGTGGGCGTTTCCCCCGAGGAGTTCGCCGACGCCACGCCCTCCGTGCAGTTGGAGACCGTGGACTTAAAGGCAGATGACGCGATGGAGGCCAACGGGCCGCAGATTGTCACCGCCATGGTCGGTGTGATGCTGATGGCCTACTTCATCATCCTCTTCGCCGCGAACGTCGGCGGACGCATCACGGAGGAGAAGTCCTCGCGCGTGGTGGAGATCATCCTGGCTTCCGCCCGCCCAATGGATTTCCTGGCTGGCAAAATCATCGGCAACACCGTCTTCGGTTTCATCGGCACCGCAATCATCCTGGTCATCGGCGCGGTCGCAGTGTCCGTCTCCGGGCTGTTGGGGGACGTGGATTTCGACTACACAGTGGTGGCTCTAATGCTGCTGGCCTTCTGCATCGGCATGCTGTTCTTTGGCAGCCTGTACGCGGCAGCAGGCTCTTTGGTTTCCCGCACGGAGGATCTGCAGTCCACCCAGGCTCCGATCCTGCTGTTCATTATGGGCATGACCTACGCCCCGCTGTTCGGCCTCAGCAACATGGAATCCACGTTCATGCAGGTGCTAGGTTGGGTGCCGCCGTTTAGCCTGACGGTCGCCCCGATGAACATGGCGGCGGGCACAATGAGCCTACCGCAGGTTCTGCTGAGCTTCCTCATCGCCACCATCGCGACGGTTCTGGTGATTCTGCTGGTGGCCCGCGTCTACCGCAATTCCATCCTGAACAACGGCAAGAAGATGAGCTGGACCAAGGCGCTAAAGGGCGCCTAGCGTCTTAGTTCACGGCGATCAGGTCAATAATGAAGACCAGCGTGCGGCCAGATAGCTGGTGCCCCATACCGGCCGGGCCGTACGCCTTCTCCGGGGGAATGGTCAGCTTGCGGCGACCGCCGGCACGCATGCCCGGGATGCCCTCCTGCCAGCCCTCGATCAGGCCAGAGAGGGGGAACTCAATGGACTCGCCGCGATCCCAGGAAGAGTCGAACTCCTCGCCAGTCTCGAAGTCCACTCCCACGTAGTGCACCTCCACCATGCCACCCGGCACGGCCTCTGCACCCTCGCCGACCACCAAATCTTCAATCACCAGGTCCTGCGGGGCGGGGCCATTCGAGAGGTCGATCTGCGGTTTACTCATGGGGGAAGTCTCCTTTAAGAACTGATAGCTTCTCGAAGCTCCACCCTAGCAAAACGCGAAACGCCCCCTTGGGGGCATACGCATTGCGTAGCTGAACCCAAGGGGGCGTCACCAAGAAAAGAACAGAGAGTTCTTAGAGCTTGCGCGCACCCTCGCCGGTGTAGATCTGGCGCGGACGGTTGATCTTTGCGGTCGGATCGTTGACCTGCTCCAAGTAGTGAGCGATCCAGCCCGGCAGGCGGCCCATGGCAAACAGGACGGTGAAGAAGTCCGTCGGGAAGCCCATGGCGCGGTAGATCAGGCCAGTGTAGAAGTCAACGTTCGGGTAGAGCTTGCGGGAGATGAAGTAATCATCAGCCAGCGCGATCTCTTCCAGCTTCATAGCCAGATCCAGCAGGTGGTCACCACCCAGGTGATCCAGAATCTCGTGTGCGGACTCCTTGACGATGGCCGCGCGCGGGTCGTAGTTCTTGTAGACGCGGTGGCCGAAGCCCATCAGCTTAACGCCCGGCTCCTTGTTCTTCACGCGGTTCATGAAGTCGGTAGCGTCGCCACCGTTAGCGTGGATCTCCTCCAGCATCTCCAGAACGGCCTGGTTAGCGCCGCCGTGCAGCGGGCCGGACAGGGCGTTGATGCCTGCGGCGATGGAGACGAACATGTTGGCCTGGGAGGAACCAACCATGCGGACGGTGGAGGTGGAGCAGTTCTGCTCGTGGTCAGCGTGCAGGATCAGCAGCTTGTCCAGAGCCTTGGTAACCACCGGGTCGTCCTCGAAAGGCTCGGTCGGGTAACCGAACATCTGGCGCAGGAAGTTCTGGCGCGCGTTCATGGAGTTATCCGGGTACATGTACGGCTTACCCTTGGAAGCGCGGTAAGCGTAAGCAGCCAGCATCGGCACCTTCGCCATCAGGCGGTAGGTGTTCAGCTTCTGGTGGTCCGGATTCAGCGGATCCAGGGAGTCCTGGTAGTAGGTGGACAGAATGTTCAGGGAGGAAGCCAGAACGCTCATCGGGTGAGCGTCGCGCGGGAACACGCGGAACTGAGCCTTGAAGTCCTCATCCAGCAGGGTGTGCTTGCGGATGTTGCCGTTGAACTCCTCTGCCTGCTCCTTGTTCGGCAGCTCGCCGTTGATCAGCAGGTAGGAAACCTCATTGAATGTTGCGTTGTTAGCCAGGTCGGCGATGTCGTAGCCGCGGTAGCGCAGGATGCCGTTTGCACCGTCGATGTAGGTGATAGCGGACTTGGTGGAACCGGTGTTCACGTAGCCGGGATCCAGGGTGGTCAAGCCGGTTTCTGCCAGCATCTTACCCAGTGCAACACCGTCGTTACCTTCGGTGGCGTGGACAATGTCCATCTCGTACTCTCCACCTGGGTAGTGGAGAACGGCCTTGTCCTGATTATCAGTAGCCATTGACATCCCTTTCTGAAATGTTCACGTGCCTGCCCGCAGCGAATGTTGTAGCGATTACTTTTGGTAGAAGCTTGCGCCGGCACCGATGGAGCGGAACACAGATTCACGGTTTCACTTGTAAATTGTAGCCGCTTTAGGGCTTCCCCGTATGGCGTTACTTGCATAGCAAAGCCGACGGGGGGATACGGCACACTGTAGTGCCTATGTGACGCGCACGACAGACTGCCTGGGTTAAGCGGGGGTAAAACACTGCGCCACCACCCACGATTCTTATATTTTTGACACCTTTAGGCCACGTAGTCCGCGTGAAGGTCTACCCTATAAAGTCAAGCGCAAAAAATACGAGCGATCAGAGGGAAAGATGAACGCACCTGCCAACGACCAAAACACCCTGCCCACCATCCCCGCGGAGTTCATTCCCGCCGATGGCCGCTTCGGCTGTGGCCCGTCCAAGGTTCGCCCAGCCCAGCTGCAGGCCATCCAGGACAACGCCGCCATTCTGGGCACCTCTCACCGCCAGGCTGGCGTGAAGGACGTCGTCGGCTCCGTACGCGAGGGTCTGTCCCAGCTGTTCAACCTGCCGGAGGGCTACGAGATCGTTCTCTCCCTGGGTGGCGCCACCGCTTTCTGGGATGCCGCTTCCTTCGGCCTGATCCGCAACAAGTCCGCGCACCTGACCTACGGCGAGTTCTCCTCTAAGTTCGCCAGCGTCTCCAAGAAGGCTCCGTGGCTGGACGAGCCGCAGATCGTCGCGGGCGAGCCAGGCACCGCTCCGTCCCCGAGCGAGCTGGATGGAACCGATGCCGACCTGATCGGCTGGGCGCACAACGAGACCTCCACCGGCGCAATGGTTCCGGTCACCCGCCCGAAGGCCGCTTCGGACGACACCCTGGTCGCCATCGACGCAACCTCCGGCGCCGGTGGCCTGCCCGTCGACCTCAACGAGGCTGACGTCTACTACTTCAGCCCGCAGAAGTGCTTCGCCTCTGACGGTGGCCTGTGGCTGGCAGCCTTCTCCCCCGCCGCCCTGGAGCGCGTGGAAGAGATCGCCGCTTCCGACCGCTACATCCCGGCCTTCCTGGACCTGAAGACCGCCGTGGATAACTCCCGCAAGAACCAGACCTACAACACCCCGGCCGTCGCTACCCTGTTGATGCTGGACGACCAGGTGAAGTGGATGAACGCCAACGGTGGCCTGGACGGCATGGTGGCCCGCACCACCGAGTCCTCCAAGACCCTGTACAGCTGGGCCGATGCCCGCGCAGAGGCCACCCCGTTTGTGCAGGATGCGGATGCCCGCTCCCTCGTTGTCGGCACCATCGACTTTGACGAGAACATCGACGCCGCCAAGATCGCCAAGATCCTCCGCGCCAACGGCATTCTGGATACCGAGCCCTACCGCAAACTGGGCCGTAACCAGTTGCGTATCGGCATGTTCCCGGCCATCGACCCGGAGGATGTCAAGAAGCTGACGGGCGCCATCGACTTCATCCTCGACGGCGGCCACGCTGCCAAGTAAGGCGCTATCCAGCTACTGTTTCGCCATCATTTAGCGACTGAATCCGCTCACCCTCCAACCGAGCTTTTAGCTAAGGTTGGAGGGTGATGTTAATAACACCGCCGTCATTTGCCGCATCATCCGTCAGGAGGCCACGTTGCAAGAGCTGAAATTTGTCGTCGCCGATAGCGATGCCTCGTCGCTCGTGCTGCGCGCCGTTGACCCCGCCGTCGGCGGCCCCATCGCCGAGTACTTTCTTCCCGTCACTGACGAGTTGCGCTCCTTTCTTAGTGAGGCCCCCATGGACAGCGCGGGCAGCGCTTCCGTAGAAACTGAAGGTGCTGAACACCCCGCGGCTTCCGAAAGTTCCGACTCTGACACCACCAGCGCGGCCAGCGCCACCAGCACGCCCAGCCCTGGCGGCTCTACCGATGCCGCCACGGATGCCGCAGATGCACACCGGGAGGAGGAGCAAGCAGCAACCCGCGCTGAGGAGGAAGCGGTGGAGGCCGAGGTGGCGTCACTATTCCAGGGGCGCGGACAGGACCGCCCTAACGCGCGTCCGCACCGCACCCGGATTTCGATGTCCCCGCGCGTGATCCAGGATCGCATCCGCCACGGCGCTACCGTCGCCGAACTGGCAGACGAGGCGGACACGGACGAGTCCCGCATCGAGCCCTATGCGTGGCCGATCCTGCAGGAGCGCGCACGCATCGCGGAGCTCGCGCACGCGGCGCTGCCGGTAAACGGGGATGGCGTATCGAACCAGCCGCTGTGGGAGGTTCTGGCCACCGCTCTGGCGGCGCACGGGGAGTCTCTTTCGGACGCCGAATGGGATGCCTACCAGAACTCCACCAAGCAGTGGATCGTCACCGTGTCTTGGGAAAAGGACGCGGCCGGGCGCACCAACACGCACGTCGCGGAGTTCATCATCGAGCTGCGTGGCTCGGAGAAGGCACTGGCACACCCGCACAACAGCATCGCAGGCGACCTGGTGAACCCGCGCTACGGGCAGCCGGTGCGCAGCGTTTCCCCGGTGACGCCCCTGCTGCACTCAACGCAGGATCCCGAGGATCAGTACTGGGAGGACGACCAGGCCGATCAAAACCGGCAGAGCGACCGATCCGCTGGGGCTGGAGCTCCCGGGGCTCCCGGGGATCCCGCCGCGCAGGGCACTCCCCCCGCTGGCGACGATTCCCCTGCGGAGCGGGGCGACCGCGGCGATAATGAATTCCTAATGCACCCCGACGCAAAGGCTGCGAAGCCGAAGCGGAAGCGCAAGGCCGTCACCCCGCACTGGGAGGACGTCCTGTTGGGCGTGCGCACCAACCCCAAGAAGAAGAACTAGGCGATAGAAGGAGCCACAGCTGTGACCCTGGTGACCCTTTGGTTTGTGAATGCTGCCAACCCCAGCACCGTGGTG
>NZ_CALLDG010000065.1 GCF_937999985.1 uncultured Corynebacterium sp. | reverse complement strand
CCGTCAGGGTCCGCAGGGCCTCCAGCAAATCGCCCTTGCCGACCATCAGCGAAATCTCATAGTTCAGGCCGAAGCTGCGCATATCCATGTTGGAGCTGCCCATCACGGCTACCTCACCATCGGCGATGGCGAACTTAGAGTGCAAGACCTTCGGGTAGGGGTACAGGTACATGTGCACCCCGGCCTTCAGCAGCTCCGAGTAGTACGAGGCCTGTGCGTGGCCCACCATCGGCTGGTCTGACTTTTCGGAGACGTACAGCTCCACCCGAACTCCGCGGTAGCAGGCGGTGGTCACGGCTTCCATGAGGGACTCATCGGGGATGAAGTACGGGCTAATCAGCTTGAGCGTGTGTTTGGCGTGGTGGGCCATGGAGGTAAACAGACGCAGGTTCGGCTCCGTGGTGAAGCCGGGGCCGGAGGGCACGATCTGCATGATGTCCGCGCCGGTATCTTGGTCGTGCGTATCCAGCCACTGCTTGGCATCTGTGGGGTTGATGAGGTCCAGTTCCTCGTCGGTTTCGGTGAACCAGTCCACGGCGAACACCGAGTTGATGGTGCTGACGATCGGGCCGGTGAGCTCCGCCATTACGTCCACCCATTCGCGGCCGATCTTGTGGTTCTTCGGCTTCTGGTACGGGGCCTCGATCATGTTCTGCGAGCCCATGAAGGCCACTCGGCCGTCCACGACCACCAGCTTGCGGTGGTTGCGCAGATCGGGGCGGCGGAAGCGCCACTTGAGGGGCTGCAGGGGCAGCATGACCTGCCAGTCCACGCCCATGGCCTGCAGCCTCTTACCCAGCTTCTTGTTGCCCTTGTATTTGTGCGCGCCGATGTGGTCCCACAGCACGCGTACGGTCACTCCGCGTTGCGCGGCCCGCCCGAGCGCTTCGAAGAAGGGCTCGGTCGTATCGTCCCAGGCCATGATGTAAATTTCGACGTTCACGTAGTCCTCGGCCGCGTCGATCGCGCGGGTCATCGCCGCGATCGATTCCTCGTAGTCCGAATGCAGGGCCTGCATGGTGCCGTTCACGGCGGGCAGTGCCGTGAGCTCCCGGTTGAGCCGCACCAGGGAGCGCAGCTCGTCGCTGAGCTCGCTGCCCTCGGGAACGTCAGGCTCGTCGTCGCTCATCGTGCGGATCAGTTCGTTCGCCTGGTTCTGGATGCGGTGGCGCCGCCGGTTGATTGCTGGCGATCCCATCAGCAGGAATAGGAAGATGCCAATGAAGGGGATCAGGAAGATGGCCAGTAGCCAGGCCATGGCGGACGTGGGGCGTCGTTCCTTAGGAACCCAGCCCAGCGCAAAGATCTTCAGCGCGTAGTCCAGAACGACCAGTGTGACCTGCCACCACTGCAAATCGTCCGTGAACTCGCTAAACAGGCCGAGGAGGTCGGGGAAGGGCATGTTTTAGGCCTCGCCATCCACGCTGTAGTCCACGATCACTGGCGCGTGGTCGGAGGCCCCTTTGCCCTTGCGCTCGTCGCGATCCACACGCGCGGCAGTGGGGGTGATTCCGCGGGCATACTGCAGATCGATGCGCATGCCTTCGCCCTTCTGGAAGCGCATGGCCTGGTAGTCCCAGTAGGTGTATTCGTCGGCGATCAGGTCCGTCGCGGCGGTCATTCCCGCGTCCTCCAGGGCACGCAACCGGGCGCGTTCGTTGGGAGTCACGTGCGTGCGGCCGTCGAAGAAGCTGCGATCCCACACGTCCTCGTCGCGCGGGGCGATGTTGTAGTCGCCGACCAGGCACAGCTTCTCGCTGCTCTTTCTTTGGGACGCCCCCACGCCCGAACCCGCCGCATACGCCGTGAGGGCGTCGAGCCACCGCAGCTTGTAGGAGTAGTGCGGATCCGCGATCTCGCGGCCGTTCGGAATGTACAGGCTCCATACCTCCACGCCGCCACAGGTTGCGCCGATCGCGCGGGCTTCCAGCGCCTGTTCGGCATCCAAGTCCTTGTCGAAGCCGGGCTGGCCGAAGTCGGTCTGCACGTCCGCAAGCCCCACGCGCGACAGGATGGCCACGCCATTAAAGCTGTGCAGCCCGAAGTGGGCCTGCTCGTAGCCCGTGTCAGTGAAGTCTGGGAACTGCTTGTCTGTGCATTTGGTCTCCTGCAGGCACAGCACGTCCACGTCGCTGCGCTGCAAAAACTCGCGCACCCGCTCCTCGCGAGTGCGTATGGAGTTGATGTTCCAGGTGGCGATGCGCATGGTTAAGCATTCTAGCGCGTGCGCAGACTACGGCTGCGGTGGTGTTCGCTGAAACCCAGCTTGTGGTACAGCGCCTTTCCGGCGGTGTTGGAATCGATAACATCCAGGTAGGCGTGATCGGCACCGTTGTCCGCACCCCAGCTAAGCAGGTGTTGGCACAGGAGGGTGCCCAGGCCGCGGCGGCGAAATTCCGGGGCCACCGCCACTGCGGAGTATCCCAACCAGCCGTCGGTGATGGTGGCTCGGGTGATGGCCGCGAGTTGGCCGTCTACGGTGAGGCGGGCGAAGCCCAGCTGGCCGTCGATGCGGTGGCACAGCAGGTCCAGGGCCTTCTTCGGCAGGGGCTGGCCGCGGAACTTGTACATGGAGAACCAGTCGGCATCCGGGGTGTCGTCGACGGCCAGCTCGATCTGAGCGCCAGCCAGGGGCGTGTCCAGAGCCGGAGCCGAAGCTTGCGGCGAGCCCTTCGCCGAGAGCCGCGCCGAGTCGTCGAGCTCCTTGCTCATCACCAGGATCTCCGGGCCGCGTTCGCCCGGCAGGTGTTCGGCGGGTCGGCCGATCCGGTCGGGGAGCATCAGTTGGCAGGGCAGGTCGTGGGAGCGGTAGAACTCCTCCAGCTGCGCCAGCGGAACCTCCTGCAACCCGGCGCTCGGGCCGATGGGCACGGCGGAGTTACTGCGCTCGGTGATGCCATCGCCCGCGCGCGCCAGCCACCCGCCGATCATCTGGTTTTCGATGCCGGGGAAGGCCGCGGCTTTGGCGGCCTCGAGGGCGCGGATGTCGCTATTGCGCACTGGCTTGGCGCTGAGGGTCTTCAGCACCACAACGTCCTCGTCGGCGATAACCAGGTCGTCCACCTGCAGCGGGCTTACGTTGCGCAGCACGCCGATCGCGTCGGTGACGGTGCCTGCCCCGTGGCCGGAAGCAGCATCGCCCGACACACGGTAGCGCACGACCACCCGCGTGCCTGGGCGGACGCTCACGGGGTCGGTGCGGCGGCTGATGGGGAACCCGAAGCCCTCCACGCGCCGGGCACCTGCGTGGGCGGCGGAGAACGTCGTGTCTTTATTCATGCCCGAAAGGATCCTCGTCCACGCCGGGGGTCCAGGTGTTGCCCGCGTGGTCCCAGCCCTCGGCCTTGATGGCCTTCTTGGACTTGCGCTTCCACCGGCCGATCAGGGTGTCCGTGTACAGGAAGCCATCCAGGTGGCCGACCTCGTGCTGCAGGCAGCGGGCGAAGAAACCGGTGCCCTCGACGGTGACCTCCTCACCGTTTTCGTCCAGGCCGGTTACCCGTGCCCAGTCCGCGCGGCCGGTGGGGAAGGAGTAGCCAGGGACGGACAGGCAGCCTTCCTCGTCTTCCTCTTCGTCCGGCATAGTTTCCGGGATCTCGCTGGTCTCGAGCACGGGGTTGATAACGCAGCCACGGCGCATCTCGCCACGCTCGGTATCGGGGCAGTCGTAGACAAAGAATCGTTTGTTTACTCCCACCTGGTTGGCTGCCAGGCCCACGCCGTTGGCAGCGGTGAGCGTTTCGTACATATCCGCAATCAGCGGGGCGAGGTCGGCGATCTCGCTGGGGTCCACCTTGGTGGTGGGGTTGTGCAGTACAGGGTCGCCACAGATGACGATAGGCATGATGGTCATAACAGACAGTCTAGAATCTAGTTCCATGTTGTCAGACCGAGAGATCGCCATTTTGGAGTTCGAGCGCCGCTGGTGGCGGGATGCCAGCGCGAAGAACGAGCACATCCGCGGCGAGTTTGGGGTCGATCCGGTCCGCTACTTTCAGCAGCTCAACCGGCTGATCGAGCGCCCGGAGGCGCTGGACTTCGACCCCGTCCTGGTACGCATGCTGTTGCGTCGCCGTGATGAAGAGCTCTGATGCAGCGCGCTGACTTAGTGCGGGGATGAAGGTTAATGACAAAGAGCTCTAGTGAAGCGCGGTAGCGAAGAATGAAGTACAGCGCGTGTCAGATTTGTTACCGATGTTACGGAAGTTAAACTTTGTGGCGTGACTGAACCGAATCGACCACGCCATGCACTCTACGACGACGCGGATAATGAGAACCTCGGCCTCCCGCTGCGCGGCCTGGCCATGATCCTGATTGCCGTAGCCGTTCTGCTGATTGGCTGGGGCGTATTCTCCCTGTCCGGCAATGATTCCGATGAATCCGAGCAGGCCAGCCAGACCCAGCAGACGCAAGGTCAGCAGGGCCAGCAGGGCGAGCAAGCCAAGCAGGATGAGAAGGCTCCCGCCCCCGAGGGTGAGGATCCCAAGCGCCCGGACGCGGAAGATGCCGAGAAGCCGAAGCCGGAAGGCGAGCGCGAAAACCGGGAGGGTGACCGCGCTGACGAGCGTCGCGATGGTGATGCGGCAGCGGCGGAAGATGGCGTCAATAAAGAAGAAACCTACGTAGCCGTCCTCAATAACAGTCCCATCAACGGCCTCGCCGGCGACGTCGCCAACAAGATGCGCGACCAGCAGTGGAACAAGACCGGTGTGGGCAACCTACCGGACGAGTCGGGTGTCTTCCCGACGTCTGTGGTGCTCTACCCGAAGGGTAATGACGCCGAGCGTCAGCTGGCCGAGCAGCTCGCCAAGGATCTAGGGATCCAGGCGCGCGAGCGTGACGAGGCCACCGACCGGGCTATCGACGGCGTAGAGATGCTGGAGGGGGAGCGCCCCGCGGGTGTTGTGGTTGTGACAACAAATGACATGCCCCGCTAAAGTAAAAGCGTTCTTTTAACTTCTGTCTACATATCTTCTAAGGGGCCACAATGGACTTCCCGGGTTCCGCACCTTCCGTCGGTATTGAGTGGGAAGTCGCCCTCGTCGACCCCGAAACCCGCGACCTGGTTCCACGCGCTGCCGAACTGATAGAGCGGATGGACGAGGTGCACCCCGGCCACAAGGTCGTCCGCGAGTTCCTGGCCAACACCGTGGAAATGGTCTCCAGTGTGCACGACACGATCCCGGAGGCGGTCGAGGACCTGCACGTGCAGGCGAAGCAGCTGCTGGAATGCGCGGACGACATCGGTGTGAACCTGTTTTCCGCGGGCACACACCCGTTCGCGCACTGGGGGGACCAGAAGCTCAGCGAGAAGAGTAGCTACCAGGAGATCATCGAGCGCACCCAGTACTGGGGGCGCCAGATGCTGATCTGGGGGATTCACGTGCACGTGGGCGTGGGCTCCAAGGAAAAAGTGTGGCCCATTATCAATGCGCTGATGACGCACTACCCGCACATCCTGGCCATGTCCGCCAGCTCGCCCGCCTGGGAGGGGCTGGATACCGGCTACTCCTCCAACCGCACCCTGCTGTACCGACAGCTGCCGACCGCGGGCACGCCATACCAGTTTGAAAACTGGGAGCAGTGGGAAGAATTCAACCGGGATCAGGACCTATCGGGAGTGATTAACCACACCGGCTCCATGCACTTCGACGTGCGCCCCACCAAGTACGGCACGGTGGAAACCCGCTTTGCGGACGCCACGATGGAGCTATGGGAGCTCGCCGCCATCGCCGCCTACACCCACTGCCTGGTGGTGTACTTCGAGCGCCGCCTGGACGCCGGTCACGAGCTGCCGACCCTGCAGCCCTGGCACGTGGCGGAGAACAAGTGGCGTGCGGCCCGCTATGGCCTGGACGCGCTGATCATTACCGACCGGGAGACCAACGAGGCGCTGGTCACCGACGAGCTGGACGCATGGGTGGATAGGCTCGCCCCGTTGTCTGAGGAGCTGGGATGCGCAGCGGAGCTGCAGGATGTGCGCAAGCTGATCGCCCGCGGCGGAGACTACGCTTTGCAGCGCGCCGCGGCCCGTGAGCACGGTGCCGCGCCGGAGCCCGGCACCCGCACCCGCGGAGACGATGGGGTAGAGGGTGGCTTCACGCAGCCGGAGGCGTGGATTGCCGCGGTGGACCTGACGGTCGAATCGCTGCGGAAGTCGCTGTAGTTACGCGGCAGTTACGTGACAGTGGCGTGGCCTAGCCACCATTACGCGGCTGAGCTTAGAGGCGCTGAGCTTAGATGTGCAGGCGGGCAGCTGCGTTGCACAGGGCGCTGGCGATGGAGGTATCGCGGTCCGCACCGAAGCCAACTGCCCACACGCGCTTGGACTTGTGCACCGCGTAGATGAAGGTCACGGTGGCCTCGAAGATGTCGTACTGGTGGAACTCTGCGATCTCTACGGGGAAGCCGTGGTCGGCCAGGGTCTCCGACATTGCCGAGGACGCACCCATTGCGGTGATTTCCACGCGGGTGGACTGCCCGTCGGCGCGCAGGCCACTGACCTGCATGTCGAAGTTGTGGCGGCCCAGAGAAAGGCGGGTGGCCTTCAGATAGTCCACGCGGATCGCGCCGGGTGCATAGGTGCGGATGAACTTCTTCCACTCCATGCCGCGGGCTTCCTGGCGCATGCCTACCGGCAGGCGCTGGCCGAAGCGGGCGCGGAACGGATCTTCCGCGAAGGTGCGGGTGCGCTTGCGGCGCTTCTCGATGCGGGTGTGCACCGGCTCGCTATAAGTCTTCGCGGTGGAGCGGCGACCGCTGGGTAGCGGGGTGTATACAGGCGCGTCTAGATCTAGGTTCTGGTCCGAGCTGGCGAAGCGGATCAGGGTCGTGGTGTTCGTAGAGGAAACGTTCATGATGACTCGATTTTTCTGGAACAAGATCTAGTTGGCCGTGGGCACCCGTTGAATGGGTGCTTATATAGTTCGGTACCTATATAAAGTACTGCTAGTTAAATAATGTAATCCGTCTCACTCTGAGATTCAAACTGTTGTCTATTTCTCATTAAGTGAGATTTTAGGCGTTTAGCTGTGCGCCTCTGCGGTGCGCAGCAGGAACAGCAACTCGGCCGTTGCGATGGCCTCGATCTCGCCCGGATCCACGGACTCGTCCGCGGAGTGGATGGCGCACTTCGGCTCCTCGATGCCGTACAGCGCAAGCTCCGCCTGTGGGTACGCGCCTAGCAGCTTGTTGGTCAGCGGAATCGACCCGCCGGAGGCGACCTCCATCGTCTCCTTGCCGTACACCTCGCCCAGCGCCTCGCCGAGCCGCTGCAGTGCCGGGCCGGAGGTATCCGCCTGGAATGCCTCGGCCAGGGAACCGCGCTCGATCTCCACCTGCGCGTTCGTCTTCTGGTTTTCCAGGTGCTTTACCAGCAGATCCTGGCATTCCTGCGGCTCGCGTCCCGGGGGAACGCGAAGGCTCACCACGGCCGCCGCGGTCGCAGGCACGGAGTTCACCGAGTCCGCCACCGATAGCGCATCCAGGCCCGTGATCGTGATCGACGGATTCATCACCGTCAGGTCGTTCGGCTGCCACTCGCCGGCGCCGTACAGCTCCACGCCGTCGGTTACCCCGGCGTTGTCGCGGAATGCCTGTTCTGTTGGTCCGACGCCACCCCAGCGCTCCTTCGGCTCCAATCCCGGGACGGCCACCAGACCGTTTTCGTCGTGAAGGGTGGAAAGAAGCTGCACCAGCTCGACCAAGGCATCCGGCGCCGAGCCACCGAACTGGCCGGAGTGCATCGGCTGTGCCAGCGTGCGGGTGCGCACCGTGACCGGCGCGGAACCGCGCAGCGCGGTGCACAGGCTCGGCTCGCCTAGGGCGTCATTGCCGGAATCGGCAATGAGGAAAGTGTCGGCAGCGAATAGCTCCGGCTTTTCGGTCAGCAGGTCCTCCAGGCCATAACCGCCGCGCTCCTCCGAGCCCTCGACGACGATCCGGATGCCGAGATTCTTGGCGGCGGGGAAGTGGGCGTCCGAAAGAATAGAAAGAGCACGCAGCACAGCAACGTGCATGGCGACGTGGCCCTTGCAGTCGGCGGTGCCGCGGCCATACCAGCGGCCATCGCGCTCGGTGAGGGTCCACGGGTCATCGGTCCACGCTTCGACGTCGCCGGCGGGCTGCACATCGAAGTGGGAGTACAGGAGGATCGTTGGGTAGCCCTCAGCGGGTTCGCGCACGCCGATGACGGAGGTGGAGCCGTCGGTGGTGACGTGGCCTTCGACGGGGATGCCCACGCTGGTGAATGCGTCGATGACCCACTGCGCGGCGGCGGCATTGGCCTCTTCCAGACCCGGCGTGGAGTGGACCGACTCGAAGGAGACGAGAGTTGTGAGGTCTTCCTTGAGCTGTGGCATCTGCTCCGCGATGGCGGTACGGGCGAGGTCTAGCTGCGAGGTATTGGATTCACTGTTGGTATCGCTCATAGATAACTACTGTAGCGACCGGACGGGACAGTCGATTCGCATGTATGGCACCTTGCAGACGATGGGGGAGAGTGCTAAAAACGGGGTTAGCACTTGAACTAAGGGAGTGCCAGAAAAATAACCGTCAGATGAAGTGAGGGTGAATGTCGCGACATTCATTCATCCGTGCCGTCGCGGGCGCTTGATCTGAGCCGTATGTGTCGCCAACTCTAAACGGAGGATCCAAAAGCCTCATGGCTAAGATGATTGCATTCGACGAAGAAGCACGCCGCGGACTGGAAAAGGGTCTGAACACCCTGGCAGACGCGGTTAAGGTAACCCTCGGCCCGAAGGGACGCAACGTCGTCCTGGAGCGCAAGTGGGGCGCCCCGACGATCACCAACGACGGTGTGACGATCGCTCGCGAAATCGAGCTGGAAGACCCCTACGAGAAGATCGGCGCTGAGCTGGTTAAGGAAGTCGCCAAGAAGACTGACGACGTCGCTGGCGACGGCACCACCACCGCTACCGTCCTGGCGCAGTCCCTGGTGCGCGAGGGTCTGCGCAACGTTGCCGCTGGCTCCAACCCGATGGGTATCAAGCGCGGCATCCAGGCTGGCGTGGAGAAGATCACGGCAGAGCTGCTGAGCCACGCCAAGGAGATCGAGACTCAGGAGCAGATCGCCGCTACCGCCGGTATTTCTGCTGCTGACGAGAAGATCGGCGAGCTGATCGCCGAGGCTATGTACAAGGTCGGCGACGGCCAGCTGAACAAGGATGGCGTGATCACCGTCGAGGAGTCCAACGCCTTCGGCGTGAACCTCGAGGTCACCGAGGGTATGCGCTTCGACAAGGGCTACATCTCCGGCTACTTCGCCACCGACGTGGAGCGTGGCGAGGCTGTGCTGGAGGATCCGTACATCCTGCTGGTTAGCTCCAAGATCTCCAACGTGAAGGACCTGCTGCCGCTGCTAGAGAAGGTTATGCAGTCCGGCAAGCCGCTGCTGATCGTTGCCGAGGACATCGAGGGCGAGGCTCTGTCCACCCTGGTTGTTAACAAGATCCGCGGCACCTTCAAGTCCGTCGCCGTGAAGGCGCCTGGCTTCGGCGACCGCCGCAAGGCACAGCTGCAGGACATCGCGATCCTGACCGGCGGCCAGGTTATCGCTGAAGAGGTCGGCCTCTCCCTGGAGACTGCTGACCTGCCGATGCTGGGCACCGCCCGCAAGGTCGTGGTGACCAAGGACGATACGACCATCGTCGACGGCGCAGGCTCCGCAGAGCAGCTGGCTGGCCGTATCAAGCAGATTCGCCAGGAGATCGAGAACGCGGACTCTGACTATGACGCAGAGAAGCTGCAGGAGCGCCTGGCTAAGCTGTCCGGCGGCGTTGCAGTGCTGCAGGTTGGTGCCGCTACCGAGGTGGAGCTGAAGGAGCGCAAGCACCGCATCGAGGATGCCGTGCGCAACGCTAAGGCAGCCGCAGAAGAGGGCATCGTCGCCGGCGGTGGCGCAGCCCTGCTGCAGACCGCCAACGTGCTGGACGACAACCTGGGCCTGGAAGGCGACGAGGCTACCGGCGTACAGATCGTACGCGCAGCCCTGGCAGCCCCGCTGAAGCAGATCGCTCACAACGCTGGCCTGGAGCCGGGCGTAGTTGTGGACAAGGTTGCCAACCTGCCTGCAGGCGAGGGTCTGAACGCTGCAACCGGCGAGTACGTGGACCTGCTGGGCGCTGGCATCTCTGATCCGGTGAAGGTCACCCGTTCCGCGCTGCAGAACGCTGCCTCCATCGCAGCGCTGTTCCTGACGACCGAGGCTGTCGTCGCGGACAAGCCGGAGCCGGAGGCACCGGCAATGCCGGGCGCCGACGAGATGGGTGGCATGGGCGGCTTCTAGGCCTCATGCAAAACAACTAAAAATAGCTAGTTTCCCTAGATTTAACCTAGGTAGACTCGCCGTAAAAACAACCCCTGAGCTGGATCTTTACCGAACTGTTACCCCCTGGTGGGGGGTGACTTTGAAGAAGGTTCCGCCCAGGGGTTGTGGCTTTTCGCAGATCCGCTACTCTATTCTCCAGACGGCCTAGAGGGGGCGTCACTACCACAGAAAGTTTTGGGCCCAGGGAACCTGGCGCCCCCGATCTCTTAAGAGGAGAACACAATGATCGATCAGATTACCGAGATCTTCGGCCAGCTGGGCACCTTCCTGGGTGGCTTCGGCAACATCTTCAAGGGCCTGAAGGACGATATCGAGACCATCGTTAAGTGGACCGCTGCTAAGTAAGCTTCCGCTGAACAGTTAAAGCCCCGGCTTCGGCCGGGGTTTTTTCGTGCCTTTCCTACCCCATGTGGTTCCGGCATATCTGTATAGCTGGGCCAAAACCACTAGACTGGGAAGTGCTACTAGAATTGAAAAATCTTCAGGCGAAGGAGAACCCAGGCACATGGCCGAAGAAGAATTCCACATGGTTGATCTTGCCGCCACCGAGGGCTACTTGGTGGACGACTCGGATGAAGACGATCCGGTACTGATCACTCCGGACGGCCATCGGGTTGATACCTGGCGCGACCAGTACCCCTACGACGAGCGCATGAGTCGCGACGAGTACGAGACCACCAAGCGCGCCCTGCAGATCGAGCTGCTGAAGTTCCAGAACTGGACCAAGGACACCGGCCAGAAGCACATCATTATTTTCGAGGGCCGCGACGCTGCCGGTAAGGGCGGCACCATCAAGCGCTTCAACGAGCACCTGAACCCCCGTGGTGCCCGCACCGTGGCTCTGGAGAAGCCCTCCGAGCGCGAGTCCACCTCTTGGTACTTCCAGCGTTACGTACAGCACTTCCCGTGCGGCGGCGAGATCGTCTTCTTCGACCGCTCCTGGTACAACCGCTCCGGCGTGGAGCGCGTGATGGGCTTCTGCACCAACGATCAGCACGCAGAGTTCCTGCGTGAGGTTCCGATGCTGGAGAACATGATCATGGGCTCGGGTATCTCCCTGACGAAGCTGTGGTTCTCCGTCACGCAAAAGGAGCAGCGCACCCGTTTCGCCATTCGCCAGGTGGACCCGGTTCGCCAGTGGAAGCTCTCTCCGATGGACCTGGCTTCCCTGGACAGGTGGGATGACTACACCCGCGCCAAGGAAGAGCAGTTCCGTTACACGGACACCAACGAGTCCCCGTGGATCACCATTAAGTCCAACGACAAGAAGCGCGCCCGCATCAACGCGATGCGCTACGTCCTGTCCAAGTTCGAGTACGCAGACAAGGACCACGAGGTCGTCGGCGAACCGGATCCGAAGATCGTCAAGCGCGGTCGCGACCAGATCGGCGACTAATAGAGGTCACCCGGGCTGGCCAGAATAAGCCAGTACGCGAACAAGCCCCGGCTGCCCTGCTGAACTGGCCCCCGAAAGTTGGACTAGTTTAATTCTAGGCGGTTAGGGCTTCAA
>NZ_CALLDG010000064.1 GCF_937999985.1 uncultured Corynebacterium sp. | reverse complement strand
TGAACTCACTTCCGTCCAGGCGCCCCTGATCTCCTACGTCCCCCAGGACGTAGACATCACGGTTCCGATCCAGGAAGTGCGCAACCTGGAAAGCGGTGCGACAAACATTCTGTCGACCCTCCCGTCAGAATCCACAGAGGCCACCCTGCGTGGCATGTTCGTCCGCTCCACCGACGACAGCCTCGACGTGGTCGTGCGCAACGTCGTTCCGCTGTCCATCAGCAAGGACGCTCTGCGGAAGCTGCCGGACGACGCGCAGCTGCGCATCACCTCCGACTACGAATCCACCCGCGCCTGGGTCCCGGACGCAGACAAACACCTAGACTACGCGCTGGATTCCACCATCGATGACGACATCCGCCCTGCCCTCACTGGCATCTACACGGATATTAAGAACACGGAGAAGAACGCCAACAACACGATCGACGCGGGCTTCCAGGCACACGTCACCGTCGATTCGCGTTTTACCTCTTCCCCGTCGGCTATCAAGTACCTGGCCATCTTCGTAGGCATCATCGCCACCGCGATCGCCCTGTACTGCCTGTACCGCATCGATATCCTCGACAAGCGGACCACGTCCCGCCGCTTGTTCCCCCGCAACTGGTGGAAGCCCCGACCACTCGACGGCGTGGTCGGCTTCATCCTGCTGGCCTGGTACTTCGTCGGCGCCAACACCTCGGATGACGGCTACCTGCTGACCATGGCTAAGGTCTCCCACGAGTCCGGCTACATGGCCAACTACTACCGGTGGTTCGGCGTACCGGAATCCCCCTTCGGCTCACCGTTCTACGACCTGCTGGCACTGATGACGCAGATCTCCTCCGCATCCATCTGGATGCGCCTGCCCTCCCTGATCGCGGGCATCGTCACGTGGCTGATCCTTTCCCGTGAGGTCATGCCGCGCCTCGGCGCCAAGATCAACCAGCGCCAAGTCGCCCACTGGACCATGGCGGCGACGTTCCTGCTGTTCTGGATGACCTTCAACAACGGCACGCGCCCGGAGCCGATCATCGCCGTGCTCTCCCTGCTGGCCTGGGTCTCCTTCGAACGCGCCATCGCCACCCACCGCCTGCTGCCCGCCGCGGTCGGAACGATCATCGCCACCCTGGCTCTGGGTGCGGGCCCGACTGGTCTGATGGCCGTCTCCGCCCTGCTGGCCTCCCTGGGTGCGCTGATCCGCATTCTCACCCGCCGCCTGCCTCTGCTGGGCGCACCGAAGGGTGCTCCAAAGAAGACAGTCATCACCGCCATCATGGCGCAGATCGCGCCGTTCCTGGCCGCCGGCACAGCGATCCTCACGGCTGTGTTCGCGGACCAGACGCTACGTACGGTCACCGAGGCCATCAAGCTGCGTGGCGCAATCGGTCCGTCGCTGCAGTGGTTCGAGGAGTTCCGCCGCTATGAGGCGCTCATGGAGCAGACCGTCGACGGCAGCTTCCCGCGCCGCTTCACTATGGTCATGCTGTTCTTCTGCATCGGCATCGTCGTGGCGGCCATGCTGCGCAACGGGCGCATCACCGGAGCCGCTAAGGCTCCGTCCACCCGCCTGTTGCTGATCGTTCTGGGCACGCTGTTCTTCATGACGTTCACGCCCACCAAGTGGACCCACCACTTCGGCGTGTTCGCGGGTATCGGTGCTGCATTGACGGCTCTAGCAGCCGTTGCCGCCTCGCGTTTCGCGCTGCAGACCAAGCGCAACCAACTGCTGTTCCTGGGCTCTACCCTGATGCTGTTCGCCTTCACCCTCGCCGGCCCGAACGGCTGGTGGTACCTGTCCTCCTACGGCGTGCCATGGTGGGATAAGCCGGTACAGCTCTCTGGTCTCACCGCTAGCACCGTGATGCTTGCTGTATCTGTTGTGGTTCTTTTCTGGGGTGTGATCGTTGGCTTTCTTGCGGACGCCAAACGCGCCCGTGCCACCACCGAATCGGAAGTGGCCGATCTTGAACGGGCCGAAACTAAGAAGCTTCACCAGTTCCGTGGCCTGACGGCCGCGCCGATCGCCGTGCTGACGGCCTTCACGGTCGTGTTCACCCTGGCCTCCCTGACGAAGGGCATGGTCAGCCAGTGGCCCGCCTACTCCGTGGGCAAGGGCAACATGATGGCTCTCACGGGCCAGACCTGTAACCAGGCTGCGGATGTTCTGGTGGAGACCAACACGAACGACTCCTTCCTCCAGCCTGCCGACGGCAGCTCCCTGGAGGACTCCCTGACCAGCGGTGGGGGACGTGGTTTCGAACCGAATAACATTCCCGCCAAGATCGACTCCAAGTCCTCCGGCGACTCCCAGGCCACTGTGGGCTCTTCCGACCAGTTCCGTAGCGAGGATTCCGGCTCCGACAACACGAACGCTTCCTCTGACCAGGGCGACACGCAGAACGCGGCGTCACAAGATAAGGCAACGAACGAATCCGAGGAAGAGACGAGCAGCAATGACGGCAACGACGGCGGCGACGCATCCGGCACCACCGGCGGCCTGAAGGCTACCAAGGGCGTGAACGGATCTTATGCGGTGCTGCCGTTCGGAATCGACGCGAACAAGGTGCCAGTGGTCGGCTCGTACACCGAGGGCCTGCAGACGCCCGCAAACACCACGACCAGCTGGTACAGCCTGCCGGAGGACCGCGAGGGTCTGCCGCTGCTGGTGTTCAGCGTGGCCGGGCAGGTCGGACACTTCGACATGGATGGCATCTTCAAGTACGGCCAGGAGATCAAGGTCCAGTTCGGCAAGTCCGGAGGTTCCAAGAAGGCTGAGGACTTTGAGGTGCTCGGCGAACAGATTCCGCTGGATCCGGGCTACGCGCCCGAGTGGCGTAACATGCGCATCCCGATGGACCAAGTGCCGGAGGATGCGGACTCGGTACGCATTGTGGCGAACGATCCGAACCTGACGCCTACGCAGTGGATTGCCATTACGCCGCCGCGCGTCCCGGAGATGGAGTCGCTGAACGACTACGTGGGCTCCGAAGCACCGACACTGCTGGACTGGACCATCGCTTTCCAGTTCCCGTGCCAGAAGCCGTACGACCACTGGGCGGGTGTAGCAGAGGCTGCAGAGTTCCGCATTTCGCCGGACCACGACGTGCGCAGCAACCACACGCCGGTGATGGACTACGCCGGTGGTGGCTCCTACGGGCTGGTGCAGATGACCTCACAGGCCGAGGAGGTACCGACCTACCTGCAGAACGACTGGCAGCGGGACTGGGGTGTGCTGGACAAGCTGACCCCGTTCCCGAATGCGAACGGCGATAAGCCGAAGCCGGTGAAGCTGGATACGGAGACGGATAAGCGCTCTGGGCTCTGGTACAACGGGCCGATGAAGTTCTCGGACTAGGGTTCGGGGGCTGGGCGGGAGCCCTGCGGCCAGGATCCTTGCGGGTGGCGGATGTCCCAAATCTTCCACTTTCGACGAGTAGCGCCTTTGCAGCAAAAATTTGCGCCACCCTGACCTGCGGAAATAGATGGTTATAAAAACAGAGTGGAAGATTTGGGACATTCCCCGGTTCCAGCTCGCCGAGGCGGGGGCGCAAGAGCGGGATAGGGATTACAAAAAGCGCCGCCCGGTTAGGGCGGCGCTTCATTTCTCTAGCTGTTTGCTCGCTGGTCCGGAAGCTCCGTGCACTTAGTCAACGAAACCGCTGCACTTAATTAACGGAACCTTGGCACTTTGCCAGCGGCAAGGCGGTGGCGCTTAGTTCGCAGCGGGAGCCGGGGCTGCCGGCGGAACCGGAGCGGCCGGAGCCTGGCCAGTGGCCGGCGCGGCGGCAGCATCCGCCGGCGCGGAGCCGTCCGGGTTCGCGGACTTGGCGGCGTCGGCCAGCTCTGCGAAGGCATTCGCGTCGGGCTGAACCTCGCCATTCTCCAGCTTGGCGTTCCAGTTGGAGATACCGCCGAACTGCTGCAGCAGGCTCAGAACCTGGCCGATGTTCACCGTGCCGCCTTGGCCGCCAGCACCCGGCGCATAGCCCTGGACGAGCTTCAGAATGGCCTCGACCGGCAGCTTGTTACCGCCAGCGTTGAACTCCTTCAGCGCGCCGGACAGTGCGGTGTAGGCAGTCAGAATCTCCTGGGCAGTCTTCACGGAACCGGTTGCCTGGGCACCCTGATCCGGGCCGCCGGCAGAACCTGCAACCTGTGCCGGATCCATGCCCTGCAGCTGCTGCTTACCCTGGGTCAGCAGAACATCCGGGGACACGCGGCCACCGATAACACCCAGCAGCTGCATCATGAAGTCGGATGCCAGCGGGACGTTCACGCCGGTGGCGTGCTCGATCTTGTTGGCGATCTCGGCTTCCCCTTCAACGGCAGGACGCATCGGATCCATCGCTTCGGAAGCCTGACCTGCAGCGGTATCCGCAGGCATGCCGGATGCCAGGGCGTTCAGGGCAGCGTCGTCACCGTAGTACTTGTTCAGATCCACCTGGGTCTGCACGCCGTTAACGCGACCAGAGCCGGAGTACTGCCAGAAGGTGACGTGGTCCCAACCGCCCGGGATCTTATCCGGCAGGGTGTCGCGGTAGTAGGCCAGCCACAGCGGGTACTCGGAGAACTCGGTGGTGTTGGCCATCCGCTGGATCCAGAAGCTGTAGTAGGTGTAGATGATCGGATCGCGGCCGGTCTGGACCTTAATCTCGTCGATCCACTCGCGGACCCAGTTCTGCAGCTGGGTCGGGTTCAGACCCTCGTGCTCCTCCAGGTCCAGAACCGGAGGCAGCGAGGGCTGAACGCCGGTGGCCAGGACGCTGGCGTAGTGGCGAGCCTCGGCACGCGGGTTGCCGCTGCCCGGGCGGGCGTAGTGGTAACTGCCCGGAACCAGGCCAGCCTGCTGGGCCTTTGCGGAGTCCGTGGTGAACGCCGGGTTGGTGTAGGACGTGCCCTCGGTCGCCTTGACGAAGACGAAGGACTGGCCGGACTGCTTCACGGCAGTCCAGTCGATGGCGGCACCGCCAGGGTGCTGGTGGGAGGCAACGTCGATGCCATTCAGCGCCCACGAGGGGACGGGAACAACATCGGTGGCGACGAGCGCTGCAACCGTCAAAGCGGAGCCAGCGAGTGCCGTTGCGGTGAGGCGTTTCGGTACGGACGTGCGCGTGGAGCGGCGCCATGGCAGTGAAATCATGAATCACACCATACCCAAGAACCACACGTTTCACATCATTCACATCAACCCCATGGGGTACATCTTTCACCCCATGAAACCATTGGCTAGAAAATCCCTGCTCAAGCACTTGTGTGATTTTTGTCACACTCGCTGATATATCGTCACAGCTGGGCAAACACCGCGCTTTTTCCACCGCAGAAACTCCACACTCGTCCACACAATCGCCCATACTGCGAGCGCCGCCAGCGCCACCCAGACAAAGCCCATCCACAGCAGCTGGAACACCGGCGACACATCTAGCCAGCGAATATTCCACGCAAAATGCGTCAAGAAGCCAAGACCGCCCCACAGCACGACCGCCCCCAGGCGCCAGGCGACACCGCGCGGCTTCCCCGCTTTCGCTCCCACGAACATCGCCAAGCCGATCCCATAGCCGACCAGCGCGCTGAACATCATGTGCTTGGCAGGCCCGGCGATCACTCGCAACAGGTACGTCGACAAGGCTCCTTGCATGTCAGACACCGGATCCATCACCGCCAGCATCATCGCGTACATCATGTTCTCGAAGACCTCGAAACCCAGCCCCACCAGCAATCCGGCGATAATGCCGTGCCACGGGCGGTTCCACCAAGCGCGCCCCATCCACAGCAGGAGCCATATGCCCAGCCCCTTAGCGATCTCCTCCGGGTAGGCGCCTCCAAAGCTGGCCGTCAGCCCGTGCCAGCCCAGCTTGTCTACGGTGCTCACCACCGGCGGCTGAATCACCACCGCCGCCAGCACCACAGAGGCCGCCCCACCCCACAGCACTGCCAGCGCAGCCAGCCGCTTAGGTGTGCCCCTATATATAGGCAGCGCCCACACGCACAGCAGCGCCCCAGCCAAGTGCAGCGCGCCGATCAGCAGCACCAGCCCCAGAGTTGGGCTCACCGTTGAAGGATTATTGCCGATCAGCAGAAACCCGGACATCACGAGGCTCGGAACCACCAGCAGCCAGTACGCCGCCAGCCAGCCGTCGCGGAATAGTCGCAGTTTCGGCCGTTGCTGGGGCGGGTGCTTCAAGTGAAACTCGAGTGGCACCTCGAACACGCGGTAGTTGCGCGCCTTAAACATCGGATTCACCTGCGCTTTCTGCGTTGTCGTCCAAGCTGACGCCGCGCACGAGCTCGTCGATCTCTTCTAACTGCTTTCTGATTGACGCCGACTTCACCGGCATCTGTACCACCACTATCGGGGCCGTGCCGTCGGGTTCGAGGCTGTGCTCCAGTTCGCTATTGGGCTCCCCGCCGACGCCATTGTCCGCACCGGCACCAGCATCCGCGCCCTCTCCTGGAACCGCATCCGGATCCCTCACGAATGCAACCGCCACGAATCGCTTCTCCCCCAGCTTGTAAGTATCCGTCACGCGCAGTTGCTTGACCTGCATCTTCTTCAACTGCTCTCGGTTTTCCTCCGAGATCTTGCCCAGCACATCGATCGACTGCAGGTTCACACCATCCTGAAAAACTATCGCACGCACGGCGCGGTTCACGGCCTGCGAGATGGGTTCCTCGCCGCCTTTCACGTCCACACCCGATAGGCCGGTCACTCCGTAGCTTTCTCCATCGCAATCCAATTCCATCACTCCGGGGCGCCCCAGGCCGGGCGAATCGTGACATTCCTCCAGGGAGGCAAACCGCAGCGGCCACTCGGAATAGGTGAGAATCGAGTCCGCCATCCCTTCCGCGACGGTCAGGGATTGGGGCTCGTCTTCCAGGGTGGCGTCCACAATAAAAACACCGCCAACCAGCAACAACAGTGTCCCTAGAAGATAGGCCGAATACGCACCGCGCCGCTTCGGGCTAGTCGGTGCGGGGCGATACGTGGTCGGTGGGGCAGGCCTGGCGGGCTTGGTGGGCAATGCAGGACGAGCTGACACAGGTGGAACCGAGGCCATCGGTCGCTGTGGTGGGCGTACGGGCGCACCTTGTGATGGGCGAGCTGGCCGCCCATGCTGCGGCCCCTGTGGCGCGGGATGATGGAACATACGCCATAGCCTAACCACTGTGCGGGACACCCTGTCCGCGGCGGTGTCTAAGGTGGTGGGCATGGTAGAAAACAACGCCGCAAAAACTAACGCTGTAGAAACCCCAGACGACATCTCCGAGGCCGCGCCTCAGAACCAGGCCGGCGAGCCCACCCAGCCATCACCGGCGCAGGACCTGTACCGCCACGTGAACGGCGCCTGGCTGGCGACCCACAAGATCCCCAGCGACCGCCCCGTCGACGGCACCTTTCACCAGCTGCGCGACCTCGCCGAGCAGGAGGTTCGCGAGATCGTAGAGGCCGCCGCCACCGACGAGCCGAACGGCCGCGTGGGCGCCCTGTACTCCTCTTTTATGGACGTGCAGGGCATCGCCGCCGCGGGTCTGGCCGGCCTGCGGGAGCCTTTGGGGCTTATTAATGACGCCACCTCGGTCACCGACCTGGCCAAAGTACTCGGCAGGCTCGATATGGAGGGCACCGGTGGTGTTGCGGGGTATTGGATCGAAAAGGATTCCAGCCAGGACATCGAGCGTGCCTACCTGGTGCAGACCGGGCTGGGGCTGCCGGATGAGGCGTACTACCGGGAGGAACAGCACGCGCCGACCCGCGAGGCCTACCACGAGTTCGTAGAGGACATGCTGGGGCTGGTCAGCGAGCTGGAGCTGCCCGGAAAGTATGCGGATGCGGGCGCGGCTGCGGCGGCGGATGCGATCTGCGCGTTCGAGACCGAGCTGGCGCGCGGGCACTGGGACAACGTGGCCAGCCGCGATGCGGAGAAGACTTATAACCCGACAAAGGTCGAGGATCTGCCTACGGGCTTCCCCTTCCGCGAGTGGCTGGCGGCCACGGGCGTGGATACGCAGAGTGCGGGCGGGGGCACCATCGTGGTGTGCCAGCCCAGCTACCTGGAGCACGTCGCGGCCATGGCCACCGGTGAGGGAGATAACCCGCAGGTCAGTGGCCTGGATGAGTGGAAGCTGTGGGCCTACTGGCGGGTGATCTTGAGCAGCGCGGCATACCTGCCGACGGAGGTGAACCTGCGGAACTGGGAATTCTACGGGCGCACCCTGTCCGGCGCTACGGAGCAGCGGGCGCGGTGGAAGCGCGGCGTCGCCCTGGTCGAGGGCGCCGTGGGCGAGGAAGTCGGCAAGAAGTTCGTCGCCCAGCACTTCCCGCCGGAGCACAAGCAGAAGATGCTGGAGCTGGTGGATTACCTGATCGCCGCCTACCGCGAGCGCATCAGCGACCTGGCCTGGATGACCCCCGCTACACGCGAGAAGGCACTGGCGAAGCTGGAGAAGTTCGAGGCGAAGATCGGCTATCCGGATAAGTGGCGCGACTTCGACGGCCTGGAGTTTGGCTCCACCGGCGCCGATCTGCTGGCGAACGTGCGCGCGGCCAGCCGCTTCAACCACAACTACGAGGTTTCCAAGCTGGGTAAGCCCAGCGACAACGACACCTGGTTCACCACCCCGCAGACGGTGAATGCGTTCTACAACCCGGTGAAGAACGACATCACCTTCCCGGCGGCGATCCTGCGCCCACCATTCTTCGACCCGGCGGCGGACATGGCCGGCAACTTCGGCGCCATCGGCGCTGTGATTGGCCACGAGATCGGCCACGGCTTCGACGACCAGGGTTCGAAGTACGACGGCGACGGAAACCTGAACTCCTGGTGGACCGAAGAGGACCGCAAGGCCTTCACCGCGCTGACCGACAAGCTGGTGGCCCAGTACGACGGCCTGGTGCCGACGGGCCTGCGCCAGCGCGGCATCACCGAGCACACCGTCAACGGCAGCTTCACCCTGGGCGAAAACATCGGTGACCTCGGCGGATTGGGCATCGCCATCGTGGCTCTGCGCCGCTATCTGGCGGATCAGGGGCAGACCTTCGAGACGGCGGAGAAGCTGCCAGTCGAGGGGCTGGTGGATGCCGACGGCAACCCGGACGAAACCGAGTACACCGCCCTGCAGCGCGTTTTCCTGCGCTGGGCACGGATCTGGCAGACCGCAATCCGCCCGCAGATGGCGGCACAGTACGCCTCCATCGACCCGCACTCGCCGGCGGAGTTCCGCTGCAACGTGGTCTCCAGCAACATCGCGGAGTTCTACGAGGCCTTCGACGTCTCCGAGGGCGACGGAATGTGGCTCGCCGAGGACGAGCGCGTCTGCATCTGGTAGCGGTGCTCGCCGGGCTCGCCGAGCCTAACCGGGCGCCCGCTGGGCTTGCCCGACCCGCCGAGGCCAGCCCGGCGCGCTAGAACGCCTGGAAGTTCTCCGGGGCCAGCAGGTCCGGCTCGTGCGCGTCCTCGTCGGGGACGAACTCCTCAATCTCGCAGAGGTTCACCAGCGCGCCCGTCGGGTCCTCGATGGTGGCCATGCGGCCGAACTCGGATTCCCAGGCGGGGCGGATCACCTTTCCGCCCAGCTCTGGCGTGTTGGCGATGGCGGCGTCCACGTCCGCCACGCCGAGGTAAACGGTCCACATCCCGGGCACCTCCAGCTTGGAGGTATCCCACAGGCCCACCACGGCCGCGCCGTCGAACTCGCCGGTGGCATAGCGGAACTCCTCATCCCCTGTGCCATCCCCCGTACCATCCCCTGTGGCCTTAATATCCCAGCCCGCCAGCTCGTGGTAGAACTCCAGCGTCGTATCCCAGTTCTGAGCCACCATCAGCTCGAACCACACCGGGGTTCCGGGCTCGCCCGCGGCGATCAACGCATGCTCGTCCGCGGGATTGCGCAGACCGACCGTGGCCCCCGACGGGTCGACGATGACGGCCATGTCGCCACGGTCGCCCAGATCCTGCGGCTCCAGCACGGACTTCGCCCCCGCCTGCACTGCCTTGTCGTGCGCCTGTTGCACGTCCGGGGTGTACAGCAGCACTCCCCACAGGGATTGGTTGCCCTCCGGGATCTGCGCGATGCCCGCCACCGGCATGCCCTGCTTCTTCGCCACGGTGTAGCCGTCGTAACCATCGGCGACCGGCTCGAACTCCCAGCCCAGCAACTCGCTGTAGAACTTCTCCGCGCTGACTGCATCGGTGCTGGCCAGGTCCAACCATACGGGCATTCCGGGCTGGGCGATCATTGCAGGCATGGTTCCTCCACTGCTCTTTCTTGTGTTCTTGGGGTGTGTCTGTTGTTTCTTATTGACGCCAACCGGCCTCCGCAGGCCAGGCATTCAGCTAACGCTAGATCGCGTTATCCTCGCGGACATCTTCCAGGCTGACGTTGCGCCACTTCTCCGGATCGAAGTCATCGTCCGCAGTGGACTCGTCGAAAAACTCGCCGAGGTCATCGTCGGATTCCGCTCCATTCGCAGCAGCGCCAGCATCCGCCGCGCCGGCCACCACGGCTCCCGCCAGCACGTCGCCAGTGTCCGCATCCACCAGGGTCACTTCGTCGCCCGGGCGCAGCGCCTTACCGCGGCGGGTATCCACCGCGCCGTTGACCTGCACAACTCCGGCGGCGATGGCTTCCTTGGCCTCCCCACCGGTCTCCACCAGGTTCGCCAGTTTGATGAACTGCCCCAGTTTGATTTCAGAATCGCGAATGCTGACCTCTGGAAACTCCATGGGCCTCAGTCTAGCGGGCTTTAGCTACCCACCAGCATCTGCACGCCCTCGAAGGCTAGGAACGCGCCCAGCACGACGAAGATCACCCCGGCCACCATCTCGATGAAGGGGTTGATTCGCTGGATCTTCTCCGCTCCCGCGGCCACTGCCAGGGCGAATCCGCAGAACCACGCCACGCCCACGACAGTCATCAAGACCAGCACCAGCAGCCGGTCCAGCAAGGAAGCCTCCACCGGGATGAACTGAGCGAACACCGAACCGAAGAACAGCAGCGCCTTGGGGTTGGAGAGGTTCGTCGCCAGCCCCAGACGCCAGGAGGCGAAGTCCCCCAGCGGTGCACGCGCCGCTGCCGGTGCTCCACCTTCAGACGTTGGAGCGCTGGTGGCGTCATTAATAGAAACAGCAGGCAAGACCGCCCGGGCGCGCCAATCTGCGTACCCGGAGCGAAACGCGCCTTGGCCCATATAGATCAGGAAACAGCCGCCGAACAGGTACAACACGGTCAGGATCCACGGGAAGGCCGCGATCAGCGCGGCCAGGCCCAGCATCGTGACTACCGGCCACAGCACGTTGCCCGTGCTAATTCCCAGTGCGGCGAACACCGCCGAGCGGCGCGAACGGGCACCCAAACGAATGAGCTGCACGGTGTCCGGGCCTGGCATCGTAATGGCCAGCACCCAGGCACCGAGCAGCCCTAGGTAAGCGGCTAGGCTCAAGCCTGCATCGCCACGTCAGTCGGGTTGATCGGGCGCGGCAGGGCGGTCTCGCCCATCAGCTCGCGGTCCAGCTCCGCTGCTGCGGAACGGCCCTCGGAGATGCCCCACACGATCAGGGACTGGCCACGGCCCGCGTCGCCGGCGACGAACACCGGAATGTCCGCGAACTCAGCGTTGGTGGGCTGGGCGCGGAAGGTATCGTCGCGCTCCAGGCGGCCACGCTCGCCGATCTGCAGGCCCAGGTCCCGCACCACCGGGGTCTCCTCGACGGAGACGAAGCCCATCGCCAGCAGCACCAGGTCGGCATCCATCTCGAAGTCGGACTCCGGGATGTTCTCCAGGCCGTTCTCGCCAAAGCGGCACTCGGCGCCCTTCAGGCCGGTGACCTTCTCGCCGTCGCCGGTGATCTCCACCGTGTTGATGGAGTAGCGGCGGATGCCCAGCTCGTCGCCCGGCTGGCGCTCGGCCAGGCCCAGGGCGGCGATCTCGTCGGCGGACTCGTTGCCGGTCACGCGGTACTCGCCCTCCTCGTGGGCGGACGCCACGCGCCAGATGCGCGGGTAAGTCGGCCACGGGGTGGATGCACCGCGGGTCTTCGGCGGCTTCGGGGTGATGTCGAACTGGGACACAGAGATGGCGCCCTGGCGCAGCGCGGTGCCGAAGCAGTCGGTACCGGTATCGCCACCGCCGATGATCACCACGCGCTTGCCCTTGGCGTTGATGGTGGAAACCTCGCGGTCGCCTTCGCAGACCTTGTTGGCCTCCGGCAGGTACTCCATCGCCTGGTAGACACCCTTCAGGTCGCGGCCCACGACGGGCAGATCGCGGCCGACGGTAGAGCCGATGGCGACGATCACGCCGTCGAACTCCTTCAGCTGCTCACCGGTCGGCGAGGTGTTGACGACGAACTTCGTGCCTTCGGCCTCCATCTGCTCGAGACGGCGGTCGATCCACTTCTTTTCCATCTTGTACTCGGGCACGCCGTAGCGCATCAGGCCACCGATGCGGTCTGCGCGCTCGAAGACGGTGACGTCGTGGCCCGCGCGGGTCAGCTGCTGCGCGGCAGCCAGGCCGGCCGGGCCGGAGCCCACGACGGCCACGCGCTGGCCGGTCTTGAAGCTCGGCTTGATCGGCTTGACCCAGCCTTCCTTCCAAGCGTGCTCAACGATGGTGTACTCGACGGTCTTGATGTTCACCGGGTCGTCGCCGATACCCAGCACGCATGCGCCTTCGCAGGGTGCGGGGCACAGGCGGCCGGTGAACTCCGGGAAGTTGTTGGTGGCGTGCAGGCGGTCATAGGCCTCGCGCCAGTTGCCCTTGCGCACCAGGTCGTTCCACTCGGGGATGATGTTGCCCAGCGGGCAGCCATCGTGGCAGAACGGGATGCCGCAGTCCATGCAACGGCTGGCCTGGGTCTGCACCTTGTCGTCGGAGAAGTCTTCGTAGACCTCGTTCCAATCCAGCAGGCGCAGCGGGACGGGTCGGTGTGCCGCCGACTCGCGGCGGTGCTTCAGAAATCCGCGTGGATCAGCCATTTACTTCACTTCCTCCATGATTGCGGCGGCGATGCCGTCGTTGTCCAAGCCTTCGGCTTCGGCCCGTGCGATCGTCTTGAGCACACGCGCGTAGTCGCGGGGCATGACCTTGATCAGATCCGCGGCGTTTACCTCCACGGTAGATCCGGTCAGGTCGCGGTGGGTCTGGATCGTCTGCTCGACCCAGCGCAGTTCTTCCTCATCGGTGATCTTTTCGATGTCGACGAGCTCGGTGTTGATGCGGTCGGTGACGCCACTACCGTCATCCACCAGGTAGGCAATGCCGCCAGACATGCCGGCCGCGAAGTTGTTGCCGATCTTGCCCAGGACGATAACGCGACCACCCGTCATGTACTCACAGCCGTGGTCGCCCACGCCCTCGACGACGGCGGTGAGGCCGGAGTTACGCACGCAGAAGCGCTCGCCCACGGTGCCGCGGATGAACATTTCGCCGTGTACGCCACCGAATCCCAGCACGTTGCCGGCGATGACGTCGCTGGTCGTATCCTCCGCCCCGTGGTTGGCGGCCGGGCGGATGACAATGCGGCCGCCAGACAGACCCTTGCCCACATAGTCGTTGGCGTCACCATTAAGGGTGAGCGTCATGCCATGGGTGGCAAAGGCACCGAAGGAGTTACCTGCGGAGCCCGTGAACTGCAGGTTCACAGTGTCCTGCGGCAGGCCATCGCGGTCGGCCACGCGGGAGATCAACGAGCCAGTCATGGTGCCAACGGTGCGGTTGACGTTGGTGATCGGGTAGCTGAGGTCGATCGAGACATCCTCGCCCGCAGCGGCGCGGCGGATCGTGTCCTCCGCATCAGAACGGATCTGGTTATCCAGCGCCTTGTCCAGCGAGTGATCCTGCTCCTTGGTGCAGTGCAGGCCCTGGTGCATGAAGGGGCTGTCCGGCTGGGCGAAGATGGGCGCCAGGTCCAGCTTGCCCGCGGTCTTGTGCTCTACTTCCATCTCGCCACCGGTCAGGCACTCGGAGTGGCCCACGGCCTCTTCCAGGGTGCGGAAGCCCAGCTCGGCGAGGTACTCGCGGACCTCTTCGGCGATGAACTTGAAGAAGTTCACCACGTGCTCCGCCTGGCCCGTGTAGCGCTTGCGCAGCTCCGGGTTCTGGGTTGCCACGCCCACCGGGCAGGTATCCAGGTGGCAGACGCGCATCATGATGCAGCCGGAGACCACCAGCGGGGCGGTGGCGAAGCCGAATTCCTCAGCACCCAGGAGGGCTGCCACCATCACGTCGCGGCCGGTCTTCAGCTGGCCGTCACACTGCACGGTAATGCGGTCGCGCAGGCCGTTCATCAGCAGGGTCTGCTGGGTCTCGGCCAGGCCGAGCTCCCACGGGCCACCTGCGTGCTTCAGCGAGGTCAGCGGGGAAGCGCCCGTGCCGCCATCGTGACCGGAGATCAGCACTACATCCGCGTGTGCCTTGGACACACCGGCGGCGACCGTGCCCACGCCCTGCTCGGCGACGAGCTTGACGTGGATGCGGGCATCCGGGTTGGCGTTCTTCAGGTCATGGATCAGCTGCGCCAGGTCCTCGATGGAGTAGATGTCGTGGTGCGGCGGCGGGGAGATAAGGCCCACGCCCGGGGTGGTCACGCGCACCTCGGCGATCCAGGGGTACACCTTGCTCGGCGGCAGCTGACCGCCCTCGCCAGGCTTCGCACCCTGGGCCATTTTGATCTGGATGTCCGTGCAGTTGTTCAGGTAGTGGCTGGTCACGCCGAAGCGGCCGGAGGCCACCTGCTTGATGGCGGAGCGCTTCCAGTCACCGTTCGGCTCCGGCTCGAAGCGGGCCGGATCCTCGCCGCCCTCACCGGAGTTGGACATGCCCTTCAGGCGGTTCATGGCGATCGCCAGGGTCTCGTGCGCCTCTGCGGAGATAGAACCGTAAGACATCGCGCCGGTGGCAAAGCGCTTCACGATCTCGCTGACCGGCTCGACCTCCTCGATCGGGATCGACGGGCGGTTGGACTTGAACTTGAACAGGCCACGCAGCGTAGCCAGGCGCTCGGACTGCTTGTTGACCTTCTCGGTGTACTCCTTGAAGATGCGGTACTGGCCGGTGCGGGTCGCGTGCTGCAGCTTGAAGACAGTTTCGGGGTTGAACAGGTGGTATTCACCCTCGCGGCGCCACTTGTACTCGCCGCCGATCTCAAGCTCGCGGTGCGCCTGCTCCTCGGGGCGGGGCAGGAATGCCGCGCGGTGGCGCTTGGCCACGTCATCGGCGATCTCGTCCAGACCGATGCCGGAGATGGGGCTGAAGGCGCCGACGAAGTACTCGTCGAGCAGGCTCTGGTGCAGGCCCACCACGTCGGCCAGCTGGGAGCCACGGTAGCTCGCCACTGTGGCAATGCCCATCTTGGACATGACCTTCTGGATGCCGGCGGTCGCGGCCTTGATGTAGTTTTCCTCGGCTTCTTCTGCGGTGACGCCCACTCGTCCGTCGTTGGCCATTTCATTAACGGTCTCGAGAGCCATGTACGGGTTGATGGCATCCGCACCGAAGTTGATGAGCATGGCCAGGTGGTGCACCTCGCGGGCACCGCCGGACTCGATCACCAGCGATGCGCGGGTGCGCGTCTTCTCCTGCACCATGTGGTGGTGCACAGCGCTGGTCAGCAGCAGCGACGGGATCGGAGCGTAACGCTCGTCGGACTCGCGGTCAGAGAGGATCAGGATGGTCGCACCGTCCTCGATTGCCTCGGTGACCTGGCGGCGAATGCGGTTGATGGCCTCGCGCAAGCCCTTGCCGCCGTGGGCGACGGAGTACAGGCCCGGGATGCGCACGGCCTTGAAGGCGCTCAAGTCCACGTCGGAGCCGGCGGCCTCGGCATTCTCCGCCGCACTCGCCAGGTTGGCCAGCGTCTGGTTACCCAGAATCGGGCTGTCCAGGTGGATACGGTGGGCGGCGTCCGGACCGGGGTTAAGAACATCCGCCTGCGCACCCAGCTGGGTGAACATGCTGGTGACCATCTTCTCGCGGTAGCTGTCCAGCGGCGGGTTGGTCACCTGCGCGAAACGCTGCGCGAAGAAGTCGTACAGCAGACGCGGGCGGTCGGACAGGGCGGCGATCGGAGTATCAGTACCCATCGAGCCGATGCCTTCGGCGCCGTTGTCGGCCATGGGGCGCAGTAGGGTCTCGAGGTCTTCCTCGGTGTAGCCGAAGACCCGCTGGCGCAGGACGATGCGCTCGTGGTTCATGGCGATCGGCTCGACGGTCGGCAGGTCGGACTCGCGGACCAGGTTCTCCTCTACCCACTGCTGGTAGGGCTGGTCGGCCAGGGCCTGCTTGATTTCCTCGTCCTCCACTACGCAACCGCGGGAGGTGTCGACCAGGAACATCTTGCCCGGCTCCACGCGGGTGCGCTTAACGATCTCGCTGTCTGGGATGTCCAGCACGCCGGCCTCGGAAGCCATGACGACGAGGCCATCCTTGGTGATCCAGATGCGTCCCGGGCGCAGACCGTTGCGGTCCAGGGTGGCGCCGATGAGGGTGCCGTCGGTGAAGGTGATGGCGGCCGGGCCGTCCCAGGCCTCCATGAAGCTGGAGTGGTACTCGTAGAACGCACGGACCTGCGGGTCGATGTGCGGGTTGCGCTCCCACGCCTGCGGAACCATCATCAGCACGGCGTGCGGCAGGCTGCGGCCGGCCAGGTGCAGCAGCTCCAGAGCCTCGTCGAAGCGGCCGGTATCCGAACCCTCCGGGTCACAGATCGGGAGCACGCGGTCCAGGTCGCCCAGCACCTCGGAGCGTAGCTGGGATTCGCGGGCGCGCATCCAGTTCTCGTTGCCGCGGACGGTGTTGATCTCACCGTTGTGCGCAACCAGGCGGTAGGGGTGAGCCAACGGCCAGGACGGGAAGGTGTTGGTGGAGAAACGCGAGTGCACGATGGCCAGCGCGGACTCCATGCGCTCGTCCTGCAGGTCCAGGTAGAACTCCCGCAGCTGCGGGGTGGTCAGCATGCCCTTGTAAACGACCGTGCGGGAGGACAGGGAGGGGAAGTACACGGTGTCTCCACCGGAGCCCTCGCCTGCGCCCTTGGTGCCGAGTTCACGCTCTGCACGCTTGCGGACGAAGAAGGCGCGACGGTCGAGCTCGAGGCCCTCGAGGGGGGCGCCGTTGGCGTCAACACCAGAGATAAAAAGCTGGTGGAACAGCGGCTCGGCGTCGCGCGCGATGGCGCCCAGGCTCGAATCGTCGACGGGCACGTCGCGCCAGCCGATGAGGTTCAGGCCCTCTTCTTTCACGATGGCCTCGACGGCACGCACCGCGTCGAGCGCGGCCATGCGGGAGTTCGGCAGGAAAGCGATGCCGGTGGCGTACTGGCCGGCCGGCGGCAGGGTGATGTCCTGCTTGGCCATCTCCTCCCGGTAGAAGCGGTCGGGGACCTGGATGAGGATGCCGGCGCCGTCGCCGGTGTTCTTTTCCGCTCCAGCTGCGCCACGGTGATCCAGGTTCACCAGGGCCTGGATGCCCTTGTCCACAATGTCGCGTGTCGCGCGGCCGTGCATGTCAGCCACGAAGGCGACACCACACGCATCATGCTCAAACTGGGGGTCGTAAAGACCCTGGCGTGCAGGGTAGTTTTTCATGATTTACGGCCTAACTTTCGTCACAAGTACTGCATTTGCATATGCGAATAAAGTTGCAATCGGACCGCCGGTCTGGTGGTGACGTGAGTCTCCGCCAAGAAACAGCTGTAGTTCCGGTCACACCATTTCGTCTTGGGTTATCTAGAGTGCACCCGTCGGTACGAGCAGACAAAATTAGGCTTGCCTTACTCTTTCTACCCTTACCTTTGTGTGTGATCGAAGTCACGCTGAACTGCGGCGATCGTCATACATTACTCACATTTTGATACATACTTTAACGCGCAGCAGTGTGAATGCTCTCGGTTTCTTCAAAAGCCTCACAAGTTTTTGCGCAGTTAGAGATAATTGCGCCCATGACCAACCAGCCTTCCAACAACTCCTCTAACTCCGCTGATGCTTCCGTCCGCACCCTGCTGCCGCTGACTACGGCACCGGGCGCCACTGCTCTCACCGCCACCCCGGTGGAAGATCCCGCCACCGCCTACAAGACCCTCCTCTCCCCTATCCAGGTAGGAAAGACGACCTTCCGCAACCGCGTGATCATGGGCTCCATGCACACCGGCCTGGAGGATTCCATCGAGGACGTGCCGAAGCTCGCCGCCTTCTATGCCGCCCGCGCCGAAGGTGGCGTGGCCGCGATGGTCACTGGCGGTTACCCGCCGGTTCTAGAGGGCAATCTGACCCCCTACGGCACTCCCTTTAACACCCCGGAGATCGCCGAAGCTCACCGCGAGATCACCGACGCAGTGCATGCCGGTGGCGCAAAGATCCTGCTGCAGCTGCTGCACGCCGGCCGCTATGGCTACCACCCGATGGCAGAGTCCGCCTCCGCCTCGCAGTCGCCAATCAGCCCCTTCCCCGCCCGCGAGATCGCGACCGAGGACGTTGAAAAGCTTATTGACGCCTACGCCACCTCCGCCGCTCTCGCTGCTGACGCAGGCTACGACGGCGTGCAGGTGATGGGGTCCGAGGGTTACCTGATTAACCAGTTCCTCGCGGAGCGCACGAACCAGCGCACCGACAAGTGGGGAGGCTCGGTCGAGAACCGCCAGCGCTTCCCCGTGGAGATTGTGAAGGCCATCCGCGCAAAGGTGCCGGAGGACTTCGTTATTGACTACCGCATCTCCGTGCTGGAGCTGGTCGAGGGCGGCCAGAGCCAAGAGGAAATCCTGCAGCTGGCCAAGAAGATCGAGGAAGCTGGCGCGGACCTGCTGAGCTCCGGTGTGGGCTGGCACGAGGCGCAGATCCCGACCATCGTGACCTCCGTCCCCCGTGGCGCCTTCGCCTGGGCGACCCAGAAGGTGCGCGAGCACGTGAACATCCCCGTGGTGGCCTCCAACCGCATCAACACCCCGGAGGTTGCCGAGGCCATCCTCGACGGAAGCTGGGACGGTGGCGACGGCGAGCCCGCCGGCACCCCGCAGGCCGACCTGGTCTCCATGGCCCGCCCGCTGCTGGCCGACCCGGAGTTCGTCAACCGGGCTGCACGCGGCCTGAACACCGAAATCAACCACTGCATCGCCTGTAACCAGGCCTGCCTGGACCACACCTTCGAGAACAAGCGGGCGACCTGCCTGGTTAACCCGCGCGCCGCCTACGAGACCGAGCTGGAGCTGCTGCCCGCACAGGGCACCAAGAAGGTCGGCGTGATCGGCGGTGGCGTGGCCGGACTCTTCGCCGCTGAGGCGCTGGCGCTGCGCGGCCACGATGTGACCGTCTTCGAAGCGGCGGACACCCTGGGTGGTCAGTTCAACCTGGCTATGCGCGTGCCGGGCAAGGAGGAGTTCGTGCAGGCGCTGTACGCGGTGGTCAACCGCCTGGAGGGCCTGAAGGTGAACATCTCCACTGGCAAGGCCGTTACCCCGGAGGAGCTTAAGGCCGAGGGCTTCGAGGAAGTTGTTGTGGCCACGGGCGTGCGCCCGCGCATTCCGGAATTCCCGGGTGTGAACGAGGGCCTGGAGGGCAAGATCGACGGCGTGACCGTCGCCACCTACGCCGAGCTGATCTCCGGGAAGAAGGCGGCTGGCGAATACGTGGCCGTCATCGGCGCTGGCGGCATTGGCTACGACGTGGCGGAATTCCTGCTGGAGGATCGCCAGGGCGCCCCGCAGTCCCTGACCTCCTGGAACAGCCAGTGGGGCGTGGTCGAAGACTCGGATGTACACGGCAACCTCTCCTCTCCGCAGCCGGAGCGCCCGCAGCGCCGCGTGGTGATGCTGCAGCGCAAGCCAACCCGCATGGGGCGCACGCTGGGCAAGACGACCGGCTGGGTACACCGCGCGGCGGTGGCCATGGGCGGCACGGAGCAGATCGTTGGCGTGACCTACGAGAAGATCGATTCCGACGGCCTGCACATCACCGTCCCGGTGGAGGACCCGCAGGTCACCCTGAAGAAGATCAAGCAGATCAAGACCGGTACCTTCGAGGGCCGCACGCTGGATCGCGCCGAAAAGCAGGAGCTGCTGGAGCAGATCGAGCGCGAGACCAAGGAGAACCGCGAAGATCGCGTGATCAACGTGGACACGGTCGTGCTGTGCACGGGCCAGGAGTCCGTGCGCCCGGAAGGCGCCGAGAAGAGCGACGCCGAGCAGGACGGCACCTCTGACGTCCACATTATCGGCGGCGCGGACGTTGCCGCGGAGCTGGACGCCAAGCGTGCCATCCGCCAGGCCGTGGAGCTGGCCGCGCGGCTCTAGGCTCCCTCGGCTGGCTCCACCACCCGGTCGTCAACCATGCCGATAGCCTGCATCAGCGCGTAGCAGGTGGTGGGGCCTACGAATTGAAATCCCCGGCGCTTTAGCTCCTTCGCCAGCGCCTTGGACTCCGGCGAAGTCGAGGGCACCCCATCCAGCGATGTCGGACGGAAGTGCTCCGCCGGGGTGAACGACCACACGAGTACCGGCAGACCCGGCGCCAGCCGGTTGGCCGCCCCGCCCAGAACGTCGCGGGCGGGCGAATCCTCCGGCAACTCCTGATATTCCTCCGCTCGCCGCAGCTCCAGCGTCGCCTTGGCGTTTTCGTAGAGTGCTTCGTGCTTGCGGGCATTACGAATCAAGCGTTCGTCCTGCAGAGCAGCGCGCCTTTGGGGCTCGCTCATTTCGGTGATGCGCTGGGCGTCAAAAAGAAAGAACACAGAGCGAAAATCCCTCCGCTTGCGCAGGATGGTGGCCCACGACAAGCCGGATTGGAAGCCTTCGAGGGCGATGCGCTCCAGCAGGCCGTGTTCGGTGATGACGGGGCGACCCCACTCGTTGTCGTAGTAGTCCAGCTCAATCTCGCTGCGATAGGCCCACGGCGGACGGGCGACTCCCGATTCATCGACGAGCTGCCCGGTGCTGGTGGTGAGAAGTTGGCCTTCCATCGGGTTCCTTTCAACTACGGCCAAGAACATGTGTCAAACATGTGGCCTGGATTTCAGTGTGCAGAGTCCAGTTCGCAGTGTTTGATGTGCGGAATTTGGTGCGCGCTCGCGAGCGCTGGTAGACATTCAATAGCGTAACCAAAAGATGGGACGGGGTGGCATGTAAGACGGCCACCAACCCATCCAATCAGCAGGGTTATCCACAGACAGCTCGGGCTGTGAATAACCCTACTTAGGGGTGGAACACTTGAGGTTCACCTGGCATTACACCCCTGGAATTGGGATAGCCCCGAAACGAAAGAAGCGACAATACTAGGCTTAAAGAAGCCCAACAGTTTCGACTGTTCGTTCCTATTGCCCTTTAAGTTTTCGTAGGGCTATACACAGCCCTGCAGAAGTTATGCAAACATTCGCCGCCACTGAACATGCAGCTGAACAGCACGAACCGCTAAGATCTACGAACCGGAGAAGACCGATGGAAAGCCAGCAACGCGATACGGGCACGTTCCGGGCGGTATCTGTCCAACGTGGCGGCTTCGTCGATGAGACGGGCACACCGGCCGT
>NZ_CALLDG010000063.1 GCF_937999985.1 uncultured Corynebacterium sp. | reverse complement strand
TTGTAAAAAAGGGGCGAGGGGAACGGTGGGGAGACAGTGGGGAGGCAGTAAGGAGAAGGGCGGGGCAGCGGGTGTGGGAATTTTCCCGAAGGTTCGACGTGATTCAGGCCACTCATATATGGTTGTAGAAGTATAAGTCACGTTGAGGCTGCGGGCGCAGCGACCGAAATTGAGCCCGTTATTCACGTAAACACCCAGGTCAGACAACTGTCAGGACATGAACAAAGGGAGCAGCATGACGGAGTACACCTCTGAAGCCCTGTACACGATCGACGAGCACGAGACCTGCCTAACGGCAGTCCGTGACCTTGGCGCCGAGTCCCCGGATGGGGTGCTGTTTAAGCGCCCGAAGAACTTCGACTGGGTGGACGTCACCGTTTCCCAGTTCCTGGACGACGTGTACTCGGTAGCCAAGGGCCTGGTTGCAAATGGGATCGAGCAGGGCGACCGCGTGGTTATCATGTCCGACACTCGCTACGAGTGGACCGTGCTGGACTACGGTATTTGGGCTGCCGGCGGCATCACCGTGCCGATCTACCCGTCCTCTTCCACCTCCCAGTGTGAGTGGATCGTGGGGAACTCCGGCGCGAAGTTAGCGGTCTCCGAAAAGTCTGGCCACACCACCCGCCTAAAGACGTTCGTCAAGGAAGGCGACCGCCCAGAGGGTGATACCTCCGCGCACCTCAACCGCGTGCTGGAGATCAATAGCGGCGCCATCGACATCCTGGTTAACGACGGCAAGGAAGCCGGCATCGAGCAGGACGTCCTGGAAGAGCGCATTGCCAACACCCGCCACGATGACGTTGCCTCCATCGTTTACACCTCCGGCACCACCGGCCGCCCGAAGGGCTGCAAGCTGACCCACCACAACTGGCTGGCTGAGGCCCGTGCCATCCTGACCCACCCGGTCGGCCGTGCCGCTGCTTTCGGTTACCGCAAGCTGACGTTCCTGCCGCTGGCGCACGTGTTCTCCCGCGCGATGGCACACGCTGCCACCGTCGGCGGCGCTACCCAGACCCACTGGAGCGACATGAGCACCCTGGTTGCCGAGTTCCAACGCACCAAGCCGAACCTGATCTGCTCTGTGCCGCGCATCTTTGAGAAGGTTCACGCGGGCGTGAAGTCCAAGGCTACGGACGGCGGTGGCGTCAAGGCTAAGATCTTCAACTTCGCAGAGCGCGCCGCAGTCGACTACTCGAAGGCTCTCGATACCGACGAGGGACCATCGCTGAAGCAGAAGATCGACCGCGCTATCGGCGACAAGCTGGTTTACTCCAAGGTCCGCGAGGCTATGGGTGGTGAGCTGGATTACGCGATCTCCGGTGGCTCCGCACTGAACCCGGAGCTTATGCACTTCTTCCGTGGCGTGGGCGTGACCCTGTACGAGGGCTACGGCCTGACTGAGTGCACCGCCGCAGCCTGCACCAACTTCGCCCCGGACAACATCATCGGCACCGTCGGCCGCCCGTTGGGCGGTATCACTGTCAAGATTGACGACGACGGCGAGATCCTACTGAAGGGCGACATGGTTTTCGCCGGCTACTGGGAGAACGAGGAGGCCACCAACGAGTCCTTCAATGAGGACGGCTTCTACCGCACGGGCGACCTGGGCAAGCTGCTACCCACCGGCCACCTGAAGATCACCGGACGCAAGAAGGAAATCATCGTCACCGCCGGTGGTAAGAACGTCTCGCCCGGACCGATGGAGGACATCCTGCGCTCCGCCCCGCTGATCTCCCAGGCCATGGTCGTTGGCGACGATCAGAAGTTCGTCGGCGCTCTGATCTCCCTGGACGAGGAAGCTGCCAAGAAGTGGAAGGAAAACAACGGCATCGCCGAGAACGTCTCCATCCGCGAGCTGGCGAAGAACCCAGTTCTGCGCTCCGAAATTCAGGATGCGATCAACGAGGCCAACGCCACTGTCTCCCACGCTGAGGGCATCAAGAAGTTCCGCATCGTCCACCGCGACTTCACTGAGGAGAACGACGAGGTTACCCCGTCGCTGAAGCTGAAGCGCTTCGTCGTGGCGAAGAACTTCGCCGACGATATCGCCTGGATCTACAACTCAAAGTAAGTTAAGAAATCCGCTTCACGACACCGGCCACGCCTCCGCGCGTGACCGGTGTTCTTGTTTTAGAGTTGTCTGCGGTATCAACCAACACATGGGCTGTGACGAGCCCAGGGGAGAGGAGAACGCGTGCACTACGATGCTGCCCTGCGCGTTCGCGAGCTCACCCAAAATATCTACGACATTGGCGACGAGATCGCTGATTACATCAACCACGTCTCTCAGGCCATCGCCGATTGGGATGCCGACCTGGTGGAAGACTGCCTGCTGGAGCTGGAGGAAATTGTTGCGGAGGGGCGCGCTGAGGTGCGCCCTGGCCTGTCCGAGCTCAACGGCCTGCGCCAGGCTTTCGTCTCCGGTGTGCGCGCCGGCAGCATGTCGGGCGTGACTCCCTCGCGCACCCCTCGCGCCCTCGGCGGCAGCGTTGCGCGCGGCAGCGACTACCCGCACCCGGGTCGCACCTTGAGCTTTATGCACAAAAAGCCCGGTGCGTCCGCTCGCCGTCCTCTTTCTGACGCCACCACCCCAACCGCCGCCGGCGCTAGCGACCCGCGCAGCGTCCGTGACGCGGAGTTCGCTGAGGCTTCCGCCGAGCACGCTCCGGCAACGATGGCCTCCACGGCCTCCTGGCGCATGTGGCTGCGCGAGCAGGCCGAGCGTATCCGCGCGGACCTGCGCGAGGTGGAGGACTGGGTGATCAACCAGACGCAGTGCGCCCTGGAATCCCAGTCCGTCTTGCTGCCGCAGGCATACGTGAAGGCAGAGCAGCGCACTATCGAGCTGGTGGGCCACTGGCGGGAGGTTATCGCCCGCCAGCCGGAGCTGGCCGCGGGCATGCGCGGCGAGGCGCCGCCGGAGTTTCTGGTGGAACGGGCCCGGGTCGAGGAGATCCTCGGCCGCCTGCAGCGGCGCAAGCGCGGCACTGCGGTCTAGCGCCAGGACCGCCAGCACTGCTAGTACTATGCACGTAGTATGCATGGCCTTTATATCCACGTTCCCTTTTGCTCCACCCGCTGTGGCTACTGCGATTTCAACACCTACACCCCGCAGGAGCTCAGCGCGGCCGATGGTGGCGCTGTAGAGGGCAACACCATCCCCGGCTACCTGGATGCCCTGGAACGCGAGCTAGAGGTCGCAGCCGAGGTGTGGGATTACCCCGGCGAGGTGCAGACTGTCTTCTTCGGTGGCGGCACGCCTTCCATGCTGGGGCACGAGGGGCTGGCCCGGGCGCTGAACGCCGCCCGTCGCACGGTGGGGTTGGCGGCGGACGCGGAGGTCACTACTGAGGCCAACCCGGAATCCACCAGCCCGGAGTTCTTCGCGGGCTTGCGTGAGGCCGGCTTCAACCGCATCTCCTTGGGCATGCAGTCCGCGATGGGGCATGTGCTAAAGGTGCTGGAGCGCCACCACACTCCGGGCCGCCCTATTGAGGCCACCCGCGAGGCCAAGCGGGCCGGTTTCGAGCACATCAACCTGGACGTCATCTACGGCACTCCCACCGAGACCGATGACGACCTGCGGCGCACTCTCGACGCCGTGCTGGAAGCGGACGTCGACCACGTCTCCGCCTACTCCCTGATCGTGGAGGACGGCACGGCCATGGCACGCAAGGTACGGCGCGGCGAGCTGCCCGCCCCGGACGAAGACACTCTGGCGGATCGTTATGACGCCATCGACGCCCGCCTGCGCCAGGCCGGTTTTCACTGGTACGAGGTCTCTAACTGGGCTAAACCCGGCGGCGAATGTCAGCACAACCTGATCTATTGGCGCTCCGGGCAGTGGTGGGGAGCAGGCCCCGGCGCCCACGGATGCGTGCGGCTGCGCGGGGAGGACATAAGCGAATCGGGCCTGGTGAGGTTGGTGAATGCGAAGCGTCCGGCGACCTATTGGAATGGGTTGCTGGGGGAGGCCGAAGGGGCGTCAATAAGAAAGGACGGCCTACCCGTTCCAGGGGCGGTGGTGGCGACCGAGCGCCTCAGCGACGACGACCTGCGCACAGAACAGGTGATGCTGCGGCTGCGCCTGGCCGAGGGGCTGGATCTGGCGGAGCTGGTGGGCGGAACCGGCAGTGCTCGCGGCGCTCAGAGTGCTAATCCTGCTCGGAACGCCGAGCTGGGGCAGGTGATCGAGCGTTATACGGGCCTGGGGCTGCTGGACAAGCGTGGCGAGCGCCTAAGATTGACGGATAAAGGGCGCTACCTGGCCGACGGGATCGTCACGGACATCGTGTTGGCGCTCGGGCTTTAAGGGTCAATCGAGAGCTAATCGAGGCTAATCGGACTCACGCGAGGAGTGAAGGATTTGTCGAGCGGAACTGAACACAGAAGGAACCAGGTGCTGCGGGCGATCGTCAGCGATTTCATCGCCTCGCACGAACCGGTGGGCTCGAAGATGCTGGTGGACAAGCACCAGCTGGGAGTTTCCTCTGCGACGATCCGCAACGACATGGCGGTGCTGGAAGCCGAGGGCTATATCACCCAACAGCACGCATCTTCCGGGCGCATCCCCACGGTGAAGGGCTACCGCCGCTTCGTGGACGGCATTAACGAGGTCAAGCCGCTAAGCACCCCTGAGCGCCGCGCCATCCTGGACTTCCTGGAACATGGCGTGGATCTAGAGGACGTTCTGCGCCGCAGCGTGCAGCTGCTTTCCCAGCTGACCCGCCAGGTGGCCGTGGTGCAGATGCCGGACCTGCGGCGCGGGCGGGTGAAGCACTGCGAGCTGGTGAAGCTGGGCAGCCACCGCATCCTGCTGGTGCTGATCACCGACACTGGGCGCGTGGACCAGCGCAACGTGGACCTGGGGCAGCCGATCAGCGACGACGACCTGCCGCGGCTGCGCGACCTGGTGAACTCCGCGATGGTGGGGCGCACCCTCGACGACGCATGCACGAACATCGCCGCGCTGGCGAACGAGGCCAAGGGCAACAGCATGCCCGAGGAGCTGCGCGACGTGGCACTCGTGGTGACGACCGTGCTGGTGGAGACTCTGCTGGAGCGCCCGAACGACCGGCTGATCCTGGCGGGCACGCCCAACCTGATGCGCACCAACGAGCTCAGCCCCGTGGTGGAGGCCCTGGAAGAGCAGGTGGTGGTGCTGAAGCTGCTGAATAGCGTGCGCGACCTGCAGGTGCAGGTGAGCATCGGCGAGGAGAATGAGGACGAGGAGCTGCGCGGCGCATCCGTCGTATCCGCCGGCTACGGCAACGCCAATGCGGTGCTCGGCGGAATGGGAGTGGTGGGGCCAACCCACCTGGACTACTCCGGCACCATTTCCTCTGTGACGGCCGTGGCGCACTACGTCTCGCGGATTTTGAGCGAAGAGTAGGAATAGTAGGATAGTGCAGTTGGTTAAGCACTAAAGACTGCAAGCAACTTCAAGACAGACGTGAAAAGGACCCGCTGAACGTGGCTCGAGACTATTACGGAATCCTCGGTGTGGATCGCGACGCTACGGACGCCGAAATTAAGAAGGCGTACCGCCGCCTGGCGCGCAAGTACCACCCGGACGTCAACCCCTCTGAGGAGGCTGCGGAGAAGTTCCGCGAGGCCTCCCTGGCTCAGGAGGTGCTGACGAACCCGCAGAAGCGCCAGATCGTGGACGCTGGTGGCGACCCGGAGGAGCAGGGCTTCGGCCAGCCGGGTGGCGGCGGATTTGGGGGCTTCTCCGGCGGCGGCCTGGGCGACATCTTCGACGCATTCTTCGGCGGTGGCGGCGGCGCACGCGGCCCGCGCGAGTCCCGCGTGCGCCGCGGTAACGATGCCCTGGTGCACCTGGAGGCCACGCTGGAGGAGATCTACGCGGGCATCGACCGCGAGATCACCGTGGAAACCGCCGTGCTGTGCGACGTGTGCGACGGCTCGGGCTCGGCCTCCAAGGCCGCACCTGTGACCTGCCCGACCTGTCAGGGCGCGGGCGAAGTCATGGAGCTGCAGAATTCCATGCTGGGCCGCGTGCAGGTCCGCCGCGCCTGCCACCGCTGCGCGGGCACCGGCGAGGTCATCGAGGACCCGTGTGAGAACTGCGCGGGCGACGGGCGCGTGCGCGACCGCCAGACCCTCAAGGTTTCCATCCCCGCCGGCATTTCCGACGGCATGCGCCTGCGCATGAGCGGCAAGGGCGAGGTCGGCCCCGGCGGCGGCCCGGCTGGCGACCTGTACGTGGAGGTGCACACCACCGAGCACCCGTACTTCATCCGCGAGTCCGACGATCTGCACGTGAATCTACAGGTGCCGGCGGTAGACGCAGCCCTGGGTACTTCCGTGGAGGTCAAGCTGCTGGACGATTCCATCGCAACCGTGGACATCGCGCCGGGCACCCAGCCGGATGCCACCATTCGCCTGTCCGAAAAGGGCATGCCGCACCTGCGCCGCGAGGGCCACGGTTCCCTGATCGCCCACGTGGAGGTCATGATCCCCACTGACCTCAACCACAAGCAGCGCGACCTGCTGGAGAAGCTGCGCGAGGCCAGCTCCCAGAACGCTGGCGTGGCTTCGAAGGACGAGTCCCACAGCGGCTTCTTCTCCCGCCTGCGCTCGAAGTTTGGCCGCTAACCCATGACGGATCCGGTGTTCATCCACCCCATCCCCGAGCCGGTCGCGGTCGGGGATCGTTTCCGCCTGACCGGCGCGGAGGCCAAGCACGCTTCCGTCAAGCGCCTCGAGGTGGGCGAGGGGTTGGTCATCACCGATGGCGCTGCGCGCGCCGTGCAAGGATCTTTTCTTGGTGACGCCACCGTGGAGGTCGCCGACATTCTCGAGCTGCCCACCCCGAACCCACGGGTGACGGTGGTACAGGCGATTCCAAAGTCCGACCGGGCGGAGCTGGCCGTGGATCTGGCGGTGCAGGCGGGCGCGGATCGGATTGTGCCGTGGGCCGCCCGCAGGGCTATCGCCAAGTGGGACGGCAAGGAGGCCAAGGCGCACGCGAAGTGGGAGAACGCCGCCCGGGCGGCCGCCAAGCAGTCCCGCCGCCTGCAGATCCCGGAGGTTACCCAGCTGGTGCGTAGCCCGCAGGAGCTGGCACGGGTGCTGGGGCTGGGGGAGGCCGGCACCGCTGCGAGCGGTGTCGGTGGTGGCAGCGGCAGCGACACCGGCGCCGTCCGCGTGCTGGTGCTGCATGAGGAGGCCACCGAGCCGCTGCCCGCGGCCGTCAGCGCGGCGGTGAATGCCGCCAGCGCCAAAGGCAGCGAAGCTGCCGCCACCGAGATCGCCCTCGTCGTCGGCCCCGAGGGCGGCATCAGCCCGGAGGAACTCGCCGAGTTCGAGCAGCTGGGGGCCACCCCGGTCCGCCTGGGGCCGGAAGTTCTGCGCACTGCCACCGCTGCAGCCGTTGCGCTGGGAGCCATCGGCGCTGTCACGGACCGTTGGCGGTAGGATCGATACACATGACGTCACCCAACTCCGCTAGGTCACCGCGCCTCCGCGTAGCCAGCTCTACCGTGGAGCTCGACCCGGAATCGGTTCTGGCCGTCGCCGGACCGGCAGATGAGAACCTGCGGGTGCTGGAGCATGCTTTCGACGCGGACATCCTGACCCGCGGCAACCGCGTGACGATCCGCGGCGAGGCCTCCGAGGTCTCCCAGGCCCGACGGGTGTTGCAGGAGATGATCAACCTGGTCAGCCGCGGCCATGCGGTGGATCCGGCCGCCACGAAGCGCGCGATCACCCTGGTGGAGGAACAAGCCCCGGCGCTCGTTTCCAGCAGCGATTCCGCACCCATCGTTTCCTACCGTGGCAAGACGGTGCGCCCGAAGACCCCCGGCCAGCAGGAATACGTGGAGGCCATCGACGAGGACGCGATCGTGTTCGGCATCGGCCCGGCCGGTACGGGTAAGACGTATCTGGCGATGGCCAAGGCGGTGCAGGCACTGCAGGCTAAGGATGTCAATCGCATCATCCTGACCCGCCCGGCAGTGGAGGCAGGGGAGAAGCTGGGCTTTCTGCCCGGCACGCTGAGCGACAAGATCGACCCCTACCTGCGCCCGCTGCACGATGCGCTGCGGGAGATGGTGGATCCGGAGACGATTCCCCGACTGATGGATACCGGCGTGATCGAGGTCGCGCCCCTGGCCTACATGCGAGGCCGCACGCTCAACGATTCCTTCGTGGTTTTGGACGAGGCGCAGAACACCACCCCGGCGCAGATGAAGATGTTCCTCACCCGCCTGGGCTTTGGATCCAAGATGGTGGTCACCGGCGACCTGAGCCAGGTGGACCTGCCGAACCGTCAGGAGTCCGGCCTGAAGGTGGCTCGCCAGGTTCTGCAGGGCGTGGATGGCGTGTCGATCATCAACTTGGATTCCGACGACGTGGTGCGCCACCGGCTGGTCTCCAAGATCGTGGAGGCCTATGGCACCTACGAGCTGGACAATGAGATCTAACGGAAATCTAGCAACAATCTAGCGGCAAGCACGAACTACCAAAGGCAAGCACCCAATGAGCATCGAAGTTTTTAACGAATCCGGCCGCGGCGAGGTCAACGAGGAAGAGCTGATCGACGTTGCCCGCTACGCACTGTGGACCCTCGACGTCCACCCGGCCGCCGAGCTATCTATCCACATCGTGGACCTGGAAACCATTGAGGACCTGCACGTTAGGTGGATGGATCTGCCCGGCCCTACCGATGTGATGAGCTTTCCTATGGACGAATTGACGCCAGGTTGGGGCCGCAAGGATGCGGCGGAACCCTCCCCGGCGATGCTGGGCGACATCATGCTGTGCCCCGACTTTGCCGAAGGGCAGGCGACCCGTGCGGGCCACTCCCTGGCTCACGAGCTCGACCTGCTGACCGTCCACGGGGTGCTGCACCTGCTGGGCTTCGACCACGTCACCCCGGAGGACGAGCAGAAAATGTTCTCCCTGCAAAATGAGATCCTGGCGAACTGGTACGACTCCCAGGAGGAGCGCGGCGTGAGTTTCGCCCCGAAACCGACCGGCGCCGGGGCCTTCCCCAGCGCCGCGGACCGCGACGATACCCAGAACTAGAACCCACCCAAACCCAGGAAGACCTAGAAGCTTCGAAAGATGACGATCGACATCCCCTTATCCATCCCCTTTGCGATTCTCGCGCTCTTCCTGGGAGGTGTGCTGTCGCTGGTGGAAACGGCAGTGTCCTCACTCTCCGCGGCGCGGGTGGAGAACCTGGTGAAGGAGGATCGCCCGGGCGCGGCCCGGCTGGAGCGGGTGCTCCAGGGGCGGGCTGGCCACATTAACCTGCTGGTGCTGCTCCGCACCATCTGCGAGGTCTCCGGCGCGGTGCTGGCCGCCGCTGCGTGTGTGGAGCTGATGGGCTCGCGCGGCTGGGCATTCGCCACCGCCATCGTGATCGTCACGCTGCTGACGTTCATCCTGATCGGCGTACTTTCCCGCACGCTCGGCCGGCAAAACCCGTACACCATTAGCCTGGCGACTGCCCCGATCCTGCTGGGCCTATCCAAGCTGCTGGGCCCCATCGCCAAGCTGCTGGTCGGCGCCGGTAACGTGCTGACCCCCGGCCGGGGCTTCCGCAATGGTCCCTTCGCCTCCGAAATCGAGCTGCGCGAGATGGTGGACATCGCCTCCGAACGCGGCGTGGTGGAGATGGACGAGCGACGGATGATCCAATCCGTCTTCGACCTCGCCGACACCTCGGCGCGCTCCGTGATGGTGCCGCGGCCAGAGATGGTGTGGATCGAGGCTGACAAGACCGCCGGCCAAGCCACCAGCCTGTGCGTGCGTACCGGTCTTTCCCGCCTGCCCGTGGTGGGCGATGACGTAGACGACATTGTGGGCGTCATTTACCTCAAAGACCTCATCGCAGAGACCTATCACATGACCGACGGCGGTAGCTCCATCCGCGTGCGGGACTGCATGCGGCCTGCCGTGTTTGTGCCGGACTCGAAGAAGCTGGACGACCTGCTGGAGGACATGCAGCGCGACCAGATCCACATCGCCATGCTCATCGACGAATACGGTGCAGTGGCGGGGCTGATCTCTATTGAGGACATCCTGGAGGAGATCGTCGGCGAGATCACCGACGAATACGACACCTCGGAGCAGGCGCCGATCGAGCCGCTGGAGGACGGCAGCTACCGAGTGCAGGCGCGCTTGTCGCTGGAGGAGCTCGAGGAGCTATTCGAGGACGTGGAGTTCAGCGAAGAGCAGCACGAGGAAGTGGATACCGTCTACGGCCTCGGAGCCTTCGAGCTGGGCAGGGTGCCGATCCCAGGGGCGGAAATCTCCACCACCGGTCTGCATCTTCGCTACGAGGGCGGGCGCGACCGCCGTGGGCGCGTGAAGATCCGTACCGCCGTGGTGACCCGCGAGCAGCAGGTGGAAGGCACTGGTGATGCTGGCCGCGTTGGTGAGGTGGCGGAAGGGATGGCCGTGGCGGCGTCCACAAGAAACAGCCCCCAAGATAAAGCCCAAGAGAAAACCCAAGACAAGAGCGCTAGCGATAAAGGGCAGCAATAAGGGATACTTGATGACCATGAACGATCCTTATATCCCCGACGATCCCTTCGACCCGGGCGCGGGAATGCCCGAGGGGGCGGGAGTGGCGCCCGAAGAAATGGAAGTGCCGGAGGAATACCGCGCACCCGAGGGCTTCCGCTCCGGGTTCGTCAGCTTCGTGGGGCGGCCGAACACCGGCAAGTCCACCCTGACGAACGCACTGGTGGGGGAGAAGATCGCCATCACCGCCGACCAGCCGGAAACCACGCGCCACCCGATCCGCGGTATCGTCCACCGCGAAGATGCGCAGATCATTCTGGTGGACACTCCCGGCCTGCACCGGCCCCGCACACTGCTTGGCGAGCGGCTGAACGAAGTGGTGAAGGAAACGTACTCGGATGTGGACGTCATCGCCATGTGCGTGCCGGCGGACGAGAAGATCGGCCCGGGGGATCGCTGGATTGTGGACGCCGTGCGTTCCGTCGCGCCGAAAACTCCGCTGATCGGTGTGGTGACGAAGCTGGACAAGGTTTCCAAGGACCAGGTCGGTGCGCAACTGCTGGCACTGCACGAACTGCTGGACGGGGCGGACGTGGTGCCAGTTTCCTCCACCAAGCAGGTGCAGCTGGACGTGCTGCTGGACGTACTGCGCGACCAGCTGCCGGAGGGGCCGAAGTTCTACCCGGACGACCACGTAACCGACGACGATCGCGATACCCGCATGGCCGAGCTGATCCGCGAAGCTGCGCTGGAGGGGTTGCACGACGAGCTGCCGCACTCCGTGGCCGTGCAGATCGAGGAGGTCGTGCCGAACCCGCAGCGCGAGGGCGTGCTGGACGTGCACGCGGTGATTTACGTGGAGCGCGAAGGCCAGATGGCGATCCTGCGGGGCAAGGACGGGCGGCGCCTGTCGCGCATCGTCCACCGCTCACGGTTGGAAATCGTGAAGATGTTGGACCAGAACATCTATCTGGACGTGCACATTAAGGTGGCGAAGAACTGGCAGTCGGATCCGAAGCAGTTGGGGCGGATGGGGTTCTAGCGGCTTGGTCTTGACCTGGGACTGAACTGGGCTTGACCGATTTTCTTGGTGCTGAGCCGGTGCACGGACGTGAAGTGCGATAGTTTGGTCTAGACCTTGATCTTGAACATTCGTGGCGCATGGCGCGCCCCTAACCAGGCGCATGGATTGCGCCGCTAGGAAGGGCAACTAGTGACAACTCCGTCTAACCCCTACGGTTCCGATGATTCCGGCAAGCACTCGGCGGACGGTGTTGGCAGCAATGGCGCTGGCGACAACGGCACTGCAAACAACGGTGCAGCCGATAACGGCGGCCTGAACAACGGTTACGGACAGGACCAGACGCAGGACTACTCCCAGGGCTTCGGCCAGTACGGCCAGGACCAGTATGGTCAGAGCCAGCAGGGCCAGTACGGTTCTTATGGTCAGGACCAGTTTGGCCAGCAGGATCAGTACTCTCAGCCGAGCTCCTACGGCCAGCCTGGCCAGCCGAGCCAGTACGACACGAACCAGTTCGACCAGAACCAGTTCGGCCAGCAGGAGCCCTGGGGACAGCAGAACCAGCCGCAGGGCGCGGCCGGTTTCCAGGCTTACCCGAACCAGCAGATGACCAACTCGACGGGCGCTGACAAGGACGGCTTCTTCGCCGCCCTGTTCGACTTCAGCTTTAAGCGCTACGTCACCCCGTCGGTGGTGAAGGTGCTGTACATCCTGTCGATGATCGGCGTTGGTCTATTCGTGCTGCTGGCTATCATCGGCTTCTTGGTAGGGATGGCGCAGGACGCTTCCGTAATCATCCTGGCGCTCATCGGCATCCCGCTGGTGCTGCTCGGTGCCGTGGTGTCGCTGGCGTTCTACCGCGTTGCGCTGGAGGTCGCTGTGTCCATCATCCGCACTGCGCAGTCGGTGCAGTCTATCGACGAGCGACAGGCGCGTAACTCGACCAACGGGAGCTAGCCGATGGGAAACGAATCTTTTCTTTCCGGGCTCTTCGACATTAACTTTGAAAAGTACACGACCCGTTCTTTCCTGCGAGTGCTTTACATCCTCGCCACGATCGTGATCGGTCTGTACCTGCTGTTCTCTTTGATCGGAACCTGGACCAATAGTTCCTTCCTCGAGTTCTATGCCTACGCCTCCTCCGGTCAAGACGGAGCTTATGTGAAGTTCAATCTGAGCGGCGGGGATTCCGTTGGAGCCAAGCTGATTTCCTCCGTGGTTTCTATCTTCCAGTCGATCGTTAACCTGGCGATTGTTCGCGTCGTCCTGGAGGTCTTCGCGGCGCTGACCAGCACTTCCGCCGCGTGGGCTCGCATCAAGCAGCGGGGCATGTCCGCCTAGCTTGTCTTAGCCCGATCACGTTGCAGCAAGCGCTATACTTGCTGCCTATGAGTAGAAGGTCTCGTCCCAGCTTCCGGGACGAGGCCTTTGTGCTTCGCACCTACAAACTGGGCGAGGCCGACCTGATCCTCGTCCTGCTCACCAAGGATAATGGCCTGATCCGTGCCGTAGCCAAGGGCATCCGCAAAACCCGCTCCCGTTTCGGCGCCCGGCTGGACCGTTTTTCCTGCGTTGACGTGCAGGTTTATCCCGGCCGTTCCTTGGCCAACGTCACCGATGCCGCCACCGTCGCTACTTACGCCTCGCCGATCGTCGCGGATGTCGATCGCTTCTACGCGGGGGCGGCGATGCTGGAGATGGCTCAGGTTTTTGCCGCCGAGCCCTCGTCGGCGCACTCGATCTTTTTTCTTCTGGACGCCGCACTCCAGCAGCTAACCACCTCAGCTCTACCGCCGGTCAGCGTGGCCGACGAGTTCGTGCTGCATGGCCTGGAAGTCGCCGGCTGGGAGCCGAGCCTGGTCGACTGCGCGCAGTGCGGCAAGCGCGGCCCCCACCGGGCGTTCCACCCGGGGGCCGGGGGCGCGGTGTGCGTGACGTGCAGGCCCCCGGGTGCATTCACGCCGCCGTCGGCGGCGGTACACGCCCTGTGGCTGCTGAAGAAGGGGCGTCACGAACAAGCAGCCCACGTATTCCGCGACCAGCAGGGACAAGACATCGCGGCACAATCGCATCGCCTGCTGTTGGCACACGTGCGGCAGCAGCTGGAGGTAGGCTGCCCGGCTTACGCAGCGCTATAGGGTTAGTGGTGCGCGTGTGGCAATATAGTACGGGTGAGTAGCACTGATTATCCGCACGTGGACCGTTCCGAGATTCCGCCGGAGCTCCGCCCGAAGCACATTGCGCTGGTGATGGACGGCAACGGGCGCTGGGCCGAGGAGCGCGGCATGGTCCGCACCGAGGGGCACCGCCGCGGCGAGGCGGTGCTGATGTCTTTGGTTGAGGAGTGCATCGAGCTGGGTGTGGACTACCTCTCCGCCTATGCGTTCTCCACCGAAAACTGGCGCCGGTCGGCCGAAGAGGTGCGCTTTTTGATGGGATTTAACCGCGACGTGCTGCGCCGCCAGCGCGACTACTTGAACAGCCTGGGCGTGCGGATCCGCTGGGTGGGGCGCCGTCCGCGCCTGTGGCGTAGCGTGATTGCAGAACTGGAACAGGCCGAGGAGCTGACGAAGAACAACACGACCATGACCTTGGGCATGTGCGTGAACTACGGCGGCCGGGCGGAGATCGCGGACGCGGCGCGTTGGATCGCAGAGGACGTGAAGGCCGGTCGGCTGAAGCCCCGGCAGGTGAACGAGAAGACTTTCGCCCGCTACCTGGACGAGCCGGACATGCCGGACGTGGATCTGTTCCTGCGGCCGTCGGGTGAGATGCGAACCTCGAACTTCCTGCCCTGGCAGTCCACCTATGCGGAGATGGTGTACCAGGACGTGCTGTTCCCGGATTACACGCCGAACCATCTGCGGACGGCGGTGCTGGAGTTTGCGAAGCGCGATAGGCGCTTTGGAGGTGTGAAGTGAGCGACGTGACCGGCGCTAACGGGGCGGATGCCGCTGAGCAGCCCGAGGAGCAGGCCGGGCAGATAGGCCAGGCCGAACAGGCCGAGCAGCCGCAGCCGCAGCCGACGAAGCGTCAGATCGCCCGCTGGCAGCAGTACCTGGCTAACGAGCGTGCCGAGGGTGCCGTGTACCGCGAGCTGGCGCGCAAGAAGACCGGTGAGGAGCGTGCCATCCTCCTGGGGCTGGCGGAGGCAGAGGCGCGTCACGAGGCCTATTGGAAGAACCGCCTCGGCGAATACGTGGGCCTGCCGCGCAAGGCAAGCCTGGATACCCGCATGAAGGCCTGGATGGCGCGGCGCTTCGGGTCGGTATTCGTATTGGCTTTGATGCAATCCTCGGAGCAGCGGAACGAATACATCTCTGATGATGACGCCGCCGACCAGCTTGCGGCGGACGAGGCGATTCACGCCGAGGTTGTCCGTGGGCTGGCCGCGCGCGGGCGCGCCCGCATGTCGGGCGATTTCCGTGCGGCGATCTTCGGCGCGAACGATGGCCTGGTTTCGAACCTGGCGCTGGTGCTGGGCATGGTCGGCACGGGCGGATCCTCTCACCTGGTGCTGGTCACCGGCATCGCTGGCCTGCTGGCTGGCGCGCTGTCGATGGCAGCGGGCGAGTATGTATCCGTGACCTCGCAGAAGGAGCTGCTGGGCGCGAATGCCCCGGACCCGAACGCCAGCCGTTCGCTGCCGAACCTGGACGTGAACCAGAACGAGCTGGCGCTGGTGTACCGCGCCCGCGGCATGAGCGAGCAGGAGGCCGCCGACCGCGCCCGCCGCGTTTTCGATTCCATCATCGAGACGAACCAGCCGGTGGGGGAGCAGGCTTTCGATGCAGAGAAGGTCGGTACCGTGTCCGCGCAGGGCGCCGGGGAGAGCATGGTGGAGCACGCGGCTCCCGAACACGAAGATGGTGGCTCCGGCTTGTCCGCTGCGGTCTCCAGCTTCTTCTGCTTCGCAGTCGGCGCTTTGATCCCGGTGCTGCCGTATATCTTCGGCTTGTCTGGATCCACCGCGGCGATTGTCTCCTGCGTGATGGTGGGGTTGGCCTTGATGTTTACCGGCTCTGTGGTGGGCTTGTTGTCTGGCGTGGAGCCGGGCCGACGCGCCTTGCGTCAATTGCTTATCGGTTTCGGCGCCGCCGGGGCGACGTACCTGCTCGGCTCGCTGTTTAACGTCTAGTTAGCTGGCGGATTTCTTCTGACAGTCCCCGCACAGGCCGAAGATCTCGGCGGTGTGGCCGGACTTTTCGTAGCCGAACTTCCTTGCGGTCTCCGCGGCCCAGTCCTCGACGGGGCCGCCGTCGATCTCCACGGTCCGGCGACAGGATGTGCACACCAGGTGATGGTGGTGGTCGTCGGTGGCGCAGGCGCGGTAGAGGGTCTCGCCGGAATCGTCGTAGAGCGTATCGATCGCGCCGGCTTCCGCCATCTGCTGCAACGTGCGGTACACGGTGGTCAGGCCGACCTTGTGGTCCTGGGCCGCGAGCTTCTGGTGGATGTCCTGGGCACTGCAGAACGTGGTGAGGCCTTCCAATAGCTCCGCCACAGCGCGTCGTTGGCGGGTGTTGCGCTGGCCGATCTTGGGAAGTTTGTTGGTAGCTGGGGTGCTCACGGTGAGCTCGCTCCTTGTGTTCTAAAGTGCTCTAAATGTGTGTTGCGTGGCAAATCAATGCTCTATTTGCGGCAGGTAACCTGCGGTAACTATCCACATTAGGGCTCTTGCCGGTAATTTTCAATAAGCTTTCGATAAGTTCTCCTAGGGCAGCTCCAGCGCGGCACGATAGCGGTGTGCAGTCGCCGCGTGGACGGTACAGATGCCACCAGAACCTAAGCCCGTACGCAACGGCGGCGGGCCGGAAAAATATGCCCAAATAATGTGCTCCGGACGCTTGACTTTCTAGAAACCCCCGGGCTAGATTTAAGGCAGTTCCCTTGGGAGCGTGCGTAATCCCCCCCTTCGCAGCTTCCAGCTAAAGGGAACAGGCCCCATTCTCTTTATGAGGAAAGCGTGGCCGGAACCCGCGGTATTTACCCCCCCCTAACCGCGGGTTCTTTTTTATGTTCACCCATTTTTGTGACGCCCCTTTCGACCGGCTGTA
>NZ_CALLDG010000062.1 GCF_937999985.1 uncultured Corynebacterium sp. | reverse complement strand
CTGGGGTTACTGGGGTTGGTGGTGGTTGGTTGGGGTGTGCGGGTCGCACTGGTAGCGCGGCCTATAGCGTCGACGGTGAAGCTGGTGGTGCCACGCAGTTGGTCGGTGATGGCGGTGAGGGTGGAGTCGGCTCGCCAGGTGAAGTCACGACCAGCAACAGGGGCAAGCCCGCCAGGCGTTGCCGAATCCAACAGGTTGGTGTGGTCACCGGTGATGCGCCCACGGGTATCGATGTTGATGGTGCGTACCAGGTTGTCGATAGCGGTGGTGGCGCGGTGGCCGCGGGTGTTGGTGGTGTAGGTCAGCTCGGCAAGCAGGCGACCAGTGTGATCCAGGCCTGCCGGAGCGCTTGTATCGGTGTGGCGGTCATGAGTGACTACTGGGGTGGTGTGGTGGGTGATGGTGCTGCTGGTGATCTCACCAGCAGCATTGCGTCCATAGTCGGTGGTGATGGTGTGGTCGGTGGGTAGGGTGAGGTGTTCGCCGGTGACCATGCCCGTGGCGGAAAGCTCGAGAGTGTGGCGGGTTTCTTCGCCACTGGCCAGGCGTGTGGTCTCACTAATGGCCCGGCCATAGGAGTCACGGGTGTAGGTGATGGTCGCAGCCGGGTTGGTGATGCTGGTCAGGCGGCCGAAGGGATCGTAGTCAAACAGTGTGGTGCCGGAAGCATCCTCAATGCTGGTAGTCAATCCCAACTGGTTGTAGGTGGTGGTTGTTGTGCCTGCTGGGGTGGTGATTGTGGAGATGAGTCCGTTGGGGCTGGTGGTGTTGGTGGTGACGATACCGTTGTAGTCGGTTTGGTGGGTGATGTTCCCGTCGAGGTTGTAGGTGTAGGTCCAGGTGTGGCCGTCGGCGTTGGTGATGGCCACGGGTTGCATTTGGGTGTTGTAGGTGATGGTGGTGGTCGCACCGGTGGCGTCGGTGGTGGTGGCGGGTTTGTCGAAGACGGTGTAGGTGGTTGTCGTCGTCGCACCCATTTCATTCGTTGACGATAGTTGGTTGCCTTCGCCGTCGTAGGTGGCGGTGAGGGTGGTGCCATCAGGGTGGGTGAGTGTGGTGGGCCAGCCTTCGGGGGTGTAGTCGATGCGGGTGGTGTTGCCGTCGGGGTCGAGGGTGTCGGTGATAAGTCCTTGGATGTTGAGGGTGTGGCTGGTGCGGCGGCCGGCGGGGTCGGTGATGGCGATGGTGCGGCCGGCGTTATCGCAGTCGATGTGGGTGGTGGCCCCATCGGGGGTGGTGATGCTGGCAGGGGTGATGCCGGTGGGGCGTAGGTCGTAGGTGTAGGTGGTGGTGGCTCCGTCGGCGCTGGTGACCGCGGTGGTCATGCCGAAAGCGTCGACCTGGTAGTCGGTGGTGTGTCCGTCGCGGCCGGTGATGCGTACGGGCATGCCCCAGGTGCCGGGTTCGATGGTTGTGGTCGTCCCATCAGGGTAGGTGGTGTCGACGATGAGGTCGTTGTCGTCGTAGGTGTAGCAGGTGGTGGCACCAGCCGCGTTGGTGACGGTGGCTGGGAGGTGGTGGTCGGTGTAGGTGGTGTCCTGGATGGCACCTTCGGGGGTGATGATGCGCCAGACGTCGCCTGAGGCGGTGGCGCGGTAGACGGTGGGGCGGATGTCGCCGAGGAGGTCGTCGGTCAGCCAGTCGGTGGGGATGGTCCAGTTGGTGGTGTCGCGGTTGGTGGTGCGGCCGCGTCCGGTCATTCCTGCTTCGTCTAGTCCACCCTTGAGGAGGGCTTGGTAAAGGGGGAGGTTGTGGAGCCGGTCGAGGTAAGTGTCAACGACGCTGTCGCCGGTGTTTAGGGGGTCACCGGTGAAGTCGCCGGCGGTTTCGATGAGTACGCAGACGGTGCCGCCGATGGGTGCGTCGTCGCCGGTGTCGT
>NZ_CALLDG010000061.1 GCF_937999985.1 uncultured Corynebacterium sp. | reverse complement strand
GAACATCCTGCCCGCCGCCAGGCGCGCCCACGTGCCGGTCATCGCCAGCAGGCCGAAGGAGGGCATCAGCATGACTTCGATGAACACGAACAGGTTGAACAAGTCCGCGGTCAGCAGTGCACCCCACACGCCGCCGATCAGCATGAGAGTGAGGGCGGGGTAGAAGCGGGTGCGCGTCTCGCCGACAACGTCGGCGAACCAGTTGGCGATCAGGGCGACGACGGAGGTCGTCAGGATCATGACGCCCGCCAGGTTGTCGGCGACCAGCGGGATGGAGATGCCGCCGACGAACCCGCCGACGTTATCGACTAGCACCGTATTCGGCTCGTTGACCTTCACCAGCACCCAGACGCCGCCGACGATGCCGAATGCCGGCACCAGCAGGCCCAGCGCGCGGCGGAGGCTCATCCACGGAGCCATCGCGGCAACGGCCGCAGCCAGCAGCGGGACGGCGATAAACAGACTGAGGAGGGAACCTTCGGTCATTACTTCTGCGCTCCCTTCTGTTCGTCCTTACGTTCCTTGCCGGTGGTGCTGGCCGCGGCTTCGTCCGGGCCGTCCTCATCGGCGGTGGAGTGGACTTCCGTGTAGTCGTTCGCGCCGAGTTTCTTCTCCTCGTGCTCCTTGACCACTCCACCGTGGGCCTTGGCTTCCTCGTAGTTCTTCCACCCCATCGTCTGCAGGGTGCGCAGGCGGCGGGAGGCGGTCTCTACGTCGTCACTGCCGAATGTGTCGTCGTCGCGGCCGAGCGCGGCCATGGCCAGCATCACGGCGGTGGAGGCCATGGAGATCACGATTGCCGTCAGCACGAATGCCTGGGGTAGCGGGTCGGCTGCCTGCTCGGGGGTCGCGCGATCCATTAGCGGATCCATGCGCCACGCGCCGACGCCCGCAGCGAGGATCAGGAGGTTAACCGCGTGGCTCATCAGCGTGATGCCCATGATGAGGCGCAGCATTCCGCGCTGCATCACCAGGTACACGCCGCCGCCCATCAGGATGGCGATGATAGCTGCGATGATCACTGGTTCTCTCCCTTCTCCTCGTTCTGTTCTTTCTTTGTGACGCCATCAGGCTCCGCTGCCTTAGACTCAGCTCCGTCCTTGACGGCCTTCACCGGCGTGCGAGCCGCTTCGCGCTCAGCCCGGTGGGCCTCTTCCTCTGCCTTCGCAGCAGCGGAGACCTGGGAGGGGTTGAGCGGGATGTTGCTGCCGCCGACAGTCACAGCCACAGGCGAGGGGTTCTTGGCGGGATCCGCCTTGCCCTCGATGGGCGTGGGGCGCTTGCCCTTGGAGTTCGGACCCATCTTCTGCGTGGCAGTCTGAGCGCGGAACTTAGACTTCAGCGTTGCCGGGTCAGTACCCGGGCGCTCGCGGCCGCCCATCTGGTTGATGACGATGACCACCAGGCCGAGCACTGCCAGGTACACGCCGCCGTCGAAGATCAGCGAGGTGGTCATGTGCTGACCCAGAATCTCCCCGTGGATTGGCGCCAGGAATCCGCCATGCAAGTAGCCGATCAGGCCAGTGATCAGCGCCATCGCTACGCCCGCGCCGACGAAGGTGTAGGCCACCTGGTCGGTGAACATCTTCTTGGCTCGAGCCTGCGTTAGGTAGTACATGAAGATGCCGCAGGCCGCGATCAGCGCGGCGACGAAGCCGCCGCCGGGGGCCTGGTGGCCGCGCCAGAATGTGGCGGCGGACAGCAGCGCCAAAATCGGGATCAGCGGGTACATTGTCATCCGCGAGTTAATGGAGTTCAAGTGCGTGGAGCGCAGGTACTTGGAGTAGAACGGCGCCAGCTCCGGAACCTTGTGCACATCCGGGAAGCGGGTGGACCCCGGAGCGCGGAACAGCTCCGCGGTGGAACCCGGGCCGTAGCCCGGAACCGGGGAGCGGGGGATGGACTTGATCAGCGCGGCAATCACGATGCCCGCCATGCCCAGCACCGTCAGCTCGCCCAGCGTATCGAAGGCACGGAACTCCACCAGGATGACGGCGACCACGTTGTTGCCGCCGGAGATCTCCGGGGTGTTCTCCAGGTACCACTGCGCGATCGCAGGCTTCTCGTGGCGGCCGATGAGCAGCCATACGCCCAGGAAGGTAACCACGCCGACCAACACCGCCAGAACCGTGGCGAAGCGGGTGCGGTTCGCACCCTCGCGCAAGTACAGGCGCGGCTGGTGGCGGATCACCAGCATCATGATGACGACCACACAGAACTCGACCAGCAGCTGGGTGGTGGCCACGTCCGGCGCGCCCAGGGTCAGCATGACCCAGGAAACGCCCACGCCGACCACGCCGACCAGCACCACGGAAGCCAGGCGCGAGCGAGTACCAATCATCACCAGCACACTCAAGCCGATAATCACCAAGCCAACTAGGTCCACGATGCTGTCGATCCCCTCGACACGCGGCGGCAGATCCGCCAGGCCCTCCAGACGGCCCGGACCCAGCACGGAGAAGCCCGCCAGCACAATCAGCATGGCGAAGATCCACACCACGTGCCGGTTGGGGTTCACGGAGTTCGCCAGGCGGCCAAACGCGCGGCCCAACTTGGTCGAGCGCTCGATGAATGCGGTGATCATCTCCGCGCCCGTTGCCACCCCGAGACGCTTGCCCTCGAGCGGCTGGAGCAGAGGGCGTCGATAAATAACAACAATGACGCCCACAACCAGCACCGCCAGAGAAATCCACAGCGGCACCGTCAGGCCATGCCACAGAGCCAAGTGCGTGTGCGCATGATCCAGGTCCGTGGCCTCCACCACACGGTCGAGTGGCTCGTCGAACGCGTCCATGAACGCGACGACCGGCAGGGAAAGCACGCCCGGAAGCACCGCCGGAATCCACAGGTTCGCCGGGGCCTCCTTGACTTGCGAAACATCCTTCGGGCCGTCGACGAACGCGCCCAGAACATAGCGGGCGGAGTACACGAAAGTAGCCAGAGCGCCGATGCCAGCAGCGACTAGCAGGGCGATCACGCCGGCGTTGTTGAACGGTGCCTCCTCGAAAGCGGTGAGCATGCCCTCCTTCGACACGAAGCCGAAGGTCGGGGGAATCGCAGCCATTGACGCCGCCGCGATCACAGCGGACACAAAAGTAAAGGGCATCTGGCGCCACAGCGGGCCGAGACGACGAATGTCTCGCGACCCGGCCTGGTGGTCAACTACGCCGGCGATCATGAACAGCGAGGACTTGAACAGCGCGTGGGCGGCCGTGTGAACCAGCGCGGCACTGATGGCAAAAGGAGTGCCCACACCAATGGTGGCGACGATCCAGCCCAGCTGGGAGACCGTGGAGTAGGCCGTAAGCTTCTTCAGATCCGTCTTCTGGATGGCGAACACGGCGCCCATGATGGCGGTGGTCATGCCAATGACGATCAGCAGGACGTGCCAGGCCATCACACCCTCGAACAGGCCGGAGAAGCGCAGCAACAGGTACACGCCAGCCTTGACCACAGCGGCGGCGTGCAGGAAGGCGGAAACCGGGGTGTCCGCGGCCATAGCCTCCGGCAGCCAGAAGTGGAAGGGGATCTGCGCGGCCTTCGAGAACGCGGCCAAGGCGATAAGAACCGCGACGATGGCCAGGCGCACGTCCTGGCCCTCCCAGGCGGGGGAGTGCAGCATGGCCGAAAGGTTGGTGGTGCCCGTGGTGATCACGCCAATGGCCAGGGCCGCCAGCAGGAACAGGCCACCGATGAAGGTCAGCAAGAGGGTGCGGATGGAACCGGCCTCGCCGCCGGAGCCCGAGCGGGCGATGAGGAAGAACGACGCCAGAGAGACCAGCTCCCAGCCGATGAACAGCAGGGCCACGTCGTCGGCCAGGACCAGCAGGAGGACTGCCAGCATGAAGGAGGTCATGAGCACGTAGAAGCTCATGATCTTGTCGCCCTTGTGCAGGTAAGCGGCGGAGTAGATGAACACGACGGCGCCGATGAGCAGCGCCAGGAGGGTGAAGAACAGCCCCAGGGAATCCATCTTCAGGGCCAGCTCTAGGCTGCCTTCGCCCGCCGCGCCACCCGCGCCGGTGAGGAAGCCTTTGATCCAAGTGACGGACCAGGTGGCTGTCTCGCCGTTGAGAATCGGGTCGGCGTGCTTGATCACATATCCTGCGAGTCCCAGGAAGGTCAGGCCTAAGGGCCAACCGGCGTTTCGATCAAGTGTTTTGACCAGCAAGGGAACGAGGATGAGCGCCACCGCGACGGTGACGGGGATGGCAAGGAGAGCCACGTTGGTTCAACACCCCAATGTTTCTATAGTTGTTCGATCACCTTGAATATTCACTGAATAACCACTTACGACATCACGGTGCCGTCGCAAAGCGACGACCTCGCGGAGCCGTCCTGAGCTCCGACATCAGAAGGTCGTGCTGAGCCGAACTAGATCGCGGGCCCAATGAGGCCTGAAGGTGTCAAAGTTATTCAAGTGATCCACTGGGGTGCCGGCAAAATAATCCCGGTCCATCACGACGCGACGTGATCGGAATAGTTATACGACGGTCACAGTTTATCAGGCGCCCCTTAGGACTGTTCAGGGTGCTTGGCCTGGCGCCCGAATGAGCAGGGCATTTGTCGGGGAGGCAACGGGTGGGGTGCTGGCTGCGGTTCTGGCTCCGGTTCTGGGTGCGGTGCGCAAAACGAGGGGGCGCTAAATGAGGAGCGCGCTGGGTGGTACTGGGTGGTGCTGAGTAGGGCGCTGGGTG
>NZ_CALLDG010000060.1 GCF_937999985.1 uncultured Corynebacterium sp. | reverse complement strand
GGTTTTAGGTAGGAGTACCCGCAATGACTGATCCCACGAATCCTCGTCCGGTCCCGAAGCCCGGCCCAAAGCCGGGTCCCAAGCCAGGCGCCAAGCCTGGGCTGAAGGGAGTGCAGACCGGGGGTGTCAGCATCCCCAAGAACGACCCCGCGAAGTTCGGCCGCGTGGACGCTGACGGCGTGGCATGGCTGAAGACCGCCGACGGCGAGCGTCAGATCGGCGAGTTCAAGGCCGGTACTCCCGAAGAGGGGCTGAAGCACTTTGGCGCCCGCTACGACGACCTGAGCACTGAAGTGCAGATGCTCGAGGCGCGTCTGCAAAGCCACCCGGAACAAGCCCAGACCATCCGTCACGACGCGAAGATTCTGCAGGATGCCCTTCCCACCGCAACCGTCATCGGCGACATTGCCGCGCTGGATGCCCGCCTAGAAAAAATTTCCCAGCGCACCCAGACCGCCGAGAAGCAGGTCGCGGAGGCCAAGCAGGAGCGCCGCGATTCCGCACTGGCGCAGAAGGAAGAGCTGCTGGGGGAGGTCGAGGGCATCGCCGCAGCCGACCCGTCCACGCTGAACTGGAAGCGCTCCGGCGAGCGCATCCGCGCGATCGTCGAGCAGTGGCGCAGCATCAAGGGGGTGGAGCGTTCCACCGACGACGAGCTGTGGAAGCGCTTCTCCAAGGCACGCTCCGAGTTCAACCGCAAGCGCCAGGCGCACTTCGACGAGCTGGACCGCAACCGCGAGCGGGCGCGATTAAAGAAAGAAGAGCTGATCGAGCAGGCCGAGGCGCTGCAGAATTCCACCGAGTGGGGGCCAACCAGCGCCAAGTACCGCGACCTGATGAGCCAGTGGAAGGCCGCGGGACGCGCACCGCGCAACGTAGACGACCAGCTGTGGGAGCGCTTCCGCAAGGCGCAGGACGTGTTCTTCGCCGCCCGCAAGGCGGATTCCGCCGAGCGCGATAAGGAGTTCGAGGCCAACGCGGACGCCAAGCAGGCCCTCATTGACGAGTACTCCCCGAAGGTTGATCCGCAGGCGCACGGGGTGGACAAGGCCCGCAAGGTTCTGCACGAGCTGCAGGAAAAGTGGGAACAGATTGGCTTCGTACCGCGCGGCCGCGTGCGCGAGTTCGAGGACAAGATCAAGGCGATTGAGGCCCGTGTGGAGGAGGCTGCGGATGCCGAGTGGCGCCGCACCGACCCGGAGGCCCAGGCGCGCGTGGCCCAGTTCCAGGCAAAGGTGGACCAGTTCAACCGCGAGGCCGAGGCCGCGGAGAAGGCGGGCAAGTCCGCGAAGGCGGAGAAGCTACGCGGCCAGGCCGCGCAGTGGCAGGAGTGGGCGGACGCCGCCGCTGCCGCCGTGGAGGGCTAGTCCTCCTCGCTCTCCTGCTGGGGCTCGCTCTCCTGGTTTTCGAGCTCGGCCTTGCGCTCGCGGCGGGCCTTCGCGCGGGCGCGGCGGTCATCCACGATCTCCGCATCCTCGCGGTCCTCGATGCCCGTGCGCAGCCGCTGCTGCGCCAGGCGGGATTCCTCGTCGCGGTGGGCTTCCTCGCGGCGCGCTGCCGCCAGCGCCCGCTGCAGGGGATTCTTTTGAAATACAACCGCGGACAGTGCGTAGAAAAGCACCGTTAGGCCCACCAGGCTGAACAGCAGCGGGATGGCCGGGCCGTCACCCGACTCCGTCGGCGGCTGGGTCTGGCGCACCCAGATTGCAAACACGTTGTACCACCAGGCCACACCTGCAAAGGCCCAGTTCACCCATGCCACGATCCACGATTTCGAAACCAGGGTTCCGATGGTCAAAAGGATCGCGATAAGGCGCAGCCAGGAGAAAATCATTTCCGGCTTAGCCGTCGCGCCGTCCTGCGCCACCTGGGTGTTAAACAGCACGTCGTAGCCGCGCACATCGCCCGCGTGTGGCAGGAAGATCATAACGAGGGGAACCAGGAAGCCGAAGACGATCAGCGGCACGTAGCGGCCCAGCACCACGCGCCCGGCTATCCTGCGCTCGGCACCGCTGAGGTCGCCTCGGTACTGTGCCAGCGTGTCGTCTCCGACTTCCTGTTCGGAGCTCTTGGCGCTCTTGTTGTTACTACTCACAGCCGCATCCTCCCGTGCTACATCCGCCCGCCGCCGTCGGCTCGGGCTTCTTTATGCTCGGCATTCCCAGTCCGACGCCCACAGGCGCCGTAGTCGGAGTCTCCCCCAACTCTGTCATGTCCCCCGCCCGGGTGCGCGTGTGGCTCGCGACCCCGCCGTCGGCGATGAGGAAGTGCGGCGCGGCGTCAGTAATAACAACCTCCACAACGTCACCTGCCCGGATGTCGCCTTCGGGCGTGAAGTGCACGAGGCGGCCGTCGCGGGAACGGCCGGAGCGGCGGTGGGTGCGGTCGTTTTTACGCCCGTCGGCCTGCACCAGCAGTTCCTGCGTAGTGCCGATGAGCTTGCGGTTTTCTTCTTCGCTGATGCGTTCCTGCAGCGCGAGGAGGCGTTCGTACCGGTCCTGTACGACGGCCTTGGGCACCTGGTTTTCCATCTCCGCGGCCGGAGTTCCGGGGCGCGGCGAGTATTGGAACGTGAAGGCGCTGGAGAAGCGAGCCTTCTCCACTACGTCCATGGTCGCTTGGAAGTCCTCCTCGGTCTCGCCGGGGAAGCCAACAATGATGTCGGTGGTGATGGCCGCGTGCGGGATGCGCTCGCGCACCTTGTCGAGGATTGCCAGGAACTTCTTGGAGCGGTAGGAGCGCTTCATGTCCTTCAGCACCTTGTCCGAACCGGACTGCAGCGGCATGTGCAGCTGCGGGCACACGGCGGGGGTCTCTGCCATCGCGTCGATCACGTCATCGGTGAACTCGGCCGGGTGTGGGCTGGTGAAGCGCAGGCGCTCCAGCCCTTCGATTTCCCCGCAGGCGCGCAGCAGCTTGGAGAATGCGGTGCGGTCACGCTCCAGGGTTTCGTCTGCGAAGTTCACGCCGTAGGCGTTCACATTCTGCCCGAGCAGCGTCACTTCGCTCACGCCCTGCTCCACCAGCGCTTTGACCTCGGCCAGGATCTCGCCGGGGCGGCGGTCCTGCTCCTTGCCACGCAGTGAAGGCACGATGCAGAAGGTGCAGGTGTTGTTGCAGCCGACGGATACGGAAACCCAGCCGGCGTAGGCGGATTCGCGCTTGGCGGGGAGCACGGAGGGGAACTCCTCGAGCGCGTCAAAGATCTCCACCTCTGCCTTGTGGTTGTGCGCCGAGCGCTCCAGCAGTGTGGGCAGCGAGCCTAAGTTGTGGGTGCCGAAGACCACGTCGACCCAGGGGGCTTTGTCCACCACGGTCTGCTTGTCCTTCTGCGCCATGCATCCGCCCACGGCGATCTGCATGCCGGGGTGCTCATCCTTGATGGCCTTCATCTGGCCCAGGGTTCCGTAGAGGCGCTTGTCCGCGTTCTCGCGGACGGCGCAGGTGTTAAACACCACGACGTCCGGCGTGGCGCCCTCGTTTGCGGGCACGTACCCGGAGTCTTCCAGCAGGCCGGACAGTCGCTCGGAATCGTGGACGTTCATCTGGCAGCCGAAGGTGCGCACTTCGTAGGTGCGACCGGCGCCGGAGTTCTCGCTCGTTTGCGTCTGAATCGTCTGTGTCACGTGGATTACCCTACCCCTTTGCCCTCCGCGTTTAGAAAAGTGAGGCCTTCGTTAG
>NZ_CALLDG010000059.1 GCF_937999985.1 uncultured Corynebacterium sp. | reverse complement strand
TCGGCCGACATGTGCAGGCCCCGGATCTCTTCGGTGACAGCTTTCGAAAATTTTTTGGACGCCCTCACGCGCGCCGAAGACAACTCCTCAGCCACCGCGCGCGCCGCATCCCGCGCAGCCGCGACATCGTCCTGCAGCTTCTGCAGCGCCTCATCGGAAACGTCCATGGACTCCAGACGCTCGCGCGCCTGATCGCGCCACGCCAGCGCCCCATCCACATCCACGGCATACTTCCGCAGCTCTCGCAGCTGGGTCTGGCGCTGCAGCAGCCCGTCCAGCTCATCGGGGTCGGGAACGTCCAGCAGCGCCTGCCCGATCTCGGAGGAAATGTCGGCCAGCAGCACGCTCACCTCGCCCAGCCGGTCCGCCAAGTCGGCAAGGTTGCCGCCCTCCGCCTCGGTATCCGTCAGGTTGGTCAGCTCGTTAGTCGCCTGCCCGACCAGTGCACTGGCGCCTTCGGAATCGCCGAAATCATCCCCGGACAGGCCATCCATGCCGTCCAGGGCCGCCTGGGCACGTTGCAGACCCGCGCGAATATCATCCGCGGCCTGCAGGCGCTTGATCTGCGCCTTAACCTCCACGTCCTCGCCCGGCTGCGGATCGATCTCGTCTATCGCTTCCACCGCGCGCTGCAGAGTTTCGCTCTCCAGGGCCAGGTCGCGGCGCGCCTCCATGCGGCGGCGCAAATCCTTATCCAAACGCAGCCACTCAGCGCGGCGAGCCTGGTAGGTGGCGACCTTCTCCCCCAGCCCCGCGTAGTCATCCAAAGCGCCGAGCTGACGCACCGGATCCAGAAGCCGCAGCTGATCGTTCTGCCCGTGGATCGTAATGACGTGCCCGGCGAACTCTCCCAGCACGCCCGCAGCCACAGTCTTGCCCGCCAGATGCGCGCGGGAACGCCCCGTGGCGTTCACCGTACGGGAAGCGATAACCTCCCCATCGTCGACATACCCGCCGACCTGCTCAACCAGCTCATCCACGGCGGCGGAATCCGCAGAGAAAATCCCCTCCACGCTGGCCCTGTCCGCGCCATTGCGCACGCGGGAGGCGTCCGCACGGTGCCCGGAAAGCAAACGCAGGGAGCTGACGACCATCGTTTTACCCGCACCGGTCTCGCCGGTGACAACGCTCAAGCCCGTGGAAAACTCCGCCGTCGCCTCCTCGATCACGCCGAGGTTACGAATGTGTAGTTCGTGCAGCATTACTAGTGGCGTGGACCCCTCCAGCCCGTCACGGGCAGGCGGAACTTGTGTACCAGGCGGTCGGTAAACGGCGCGGAATCCAGGCGCACCCAGCGCACCGGCTGCGGGCCACGGCGGATCTCCACGCGCGCTCCCGGGGGCATGTGGATCTGGCGGAAACCATCCATCACCACGGTCGCGGGCGAGGTCGACGGGTTCGTCTCCACTGCCACCATCGAGTTCGGGGAGACCACCAGCGGGCGGCTAAAGAGCGTGTGCGCGTTGCTGGTTACCACCAGAATCGCATCTAGCTCCGGCCACAGAACCGGGCCACCTGCGCTGAAGGCATAGGCGGTGGAACCTGTGGGCGTCGATACCAAAACACCGTCACAACCGAACGAAGAAACAGGGCGCTCGTCGACCTCCAGGATCGTATCCAGCACACCCTGGCGGTTCAGGTTCTCCACAGAGCATTCATTCAGCGCCCAGCCCGTGCCCAGCACACGGCCGTCCATGTCGCGGGCGGTAATCGACAGGGTCATGCGGTCTTCGATGCGGTAATCGCGGTTGATCACGCGGTCCACAGCCTCCTGCAGGGATTCCTGCTCCCACTCCGCGAGGAAACCAATGTGGCCCATGTTGATGCCCAGCACCGGCACGTCCGCGGAGTGCGCAATGTCGGCTGCGCGCAGGAAGGTGCCATCGCCGCCCAGGACGATCACCATCTCCACGCCCGTGGCGGCTTCCTTGGTGTGGCCGAAGCGCTTGAAGCGCCCCAGAATCTCGTGGCGAGCAACCGGAGCAGGATCGGCGGTGGCCATCACGCGAACGTTGATGCCACCCTTCTGCAGGCGCGACGCTGCCTCCGCCGCCAGGCCCAGGTTCTCGTGCACACCGGTGTGCGCAACCAGCAGAACCTCGCGCTCGGTCTTCGCGCCCGAAGTAGCCTCGGTGCCCTTGTCACCAGTATCCGCGCCCTGATCCGCGGCGTGGTCAGTCCCCGGTGTGGTCACTGCGGGCCCTCCTTAATGGCGGTTGCAATCATCTCGTCCAGGCCGGTGTAGTCAGCCTCTTCAACCATGCTAGGTGAAACCGCAGCACTGTCCTTGACCAACCAGAGAAAATACTCAACATTGCCGCTCGGCCCCGGCAGCGGAGAGGCGACAACGGCCTTCGTACTCAAACCATACTTCATCGCTTCGACGGCCACCTCGCGGGTCACTTCCGCACGCAATTCGGGGCTACGCACCACCCCTCCGTGGCCCAGGCGATCCTTGCCGACCTCGAACTGCGGCTTCACCATCGGCAGCAGATCCCCGCCTTCCTTCACGCACGCGGCCAGCGCGGGCAGCACCAAGCGGATGGAAATAAAGCTCAAGTCCCCGACCATCAGGTCCACCTGGCCGCCGAGGTCTTCGGGTGTGAGGGTGCGCACGTTCGTGCGATCCATGACGTCCACCCGGTCGTCGTTCTGCAGCCGCCAGATCAGCTGGCCATAGCCCACGTCCACTGCCTTCACCTTCGCAGCGCCGCGGTCCAGGCACACATCCGTAAACCCGCCGGTGGAGGCGCCTGCATCCAGGACGGTCTTGCCCTCCACGCTGAGGCCCCGCGGCTCGAAGGCCTCAAGTGCTCCCAGCAGCTTGTGTGCGCCACGGCTGGCCCAGCGGTCGTCCTCGGATTCTGCGACCTTGATGGATACGTTCCCGTCCACGCCGCTGGCCGGCTTCTTCGCCAGCATGCCGTTTACGGTCACGCGCCCGGCCTTGATCATCTCCTGGGCATGCTCGCGACTGCGGGCAATCTTCCGCGCCACCAGCTCCGCATCCAGCCGCTGCAGCTTCGACCCCCTCTTGGCCATTAGCGTTCGCCTCCGAGTGCCTCGTTTACCACCCGGTGAGCTTCTTCCAGCACTGCTGCTTCTTCGGCGCCGTGGACGTCGCGCGCGAGTAGCTCGTCGACGGCCTGTGCCAGCTCTTCTTGTTGACGCCTACTGTCCCCCGACAGCATCGAAGGTTTCGGTTGCCCCTCGCCCACTTACTTCCAACCTCCCAAAGCCTCCACGGCTTGCGCGTCTGCGCCTACAAAGTCGATGTTCTCGGCCCGAGTGATCTGCGGGATCTCCGGGTCGTCGATCAGCTTCCACGCCAGCGGAGCAGCCACGGCCAACGCTTCGGCGGCCATGACTTCCACGTCTCCCAGCTCGCCGGCGGTCACGCGGATGCGGTTAGTTCCCTCGTCCACGCTCGCGGACCAGCCGGTCAGGTGGTCGCGTAGGTTACCTGCAATAAACGTGGGTCGGTGGGACGAAGGGGCGTCAATAATATCGGTGTGGGTAGACACCCCAGTGACGGTGCAGAGCGTGTCCATCCCCGCGGCGTTACCACCGGCGATGTCGGTATCCAGACGATCGCCGACGGCCAGGGGCTTAGTAGAACCGACGCGGCGGGCGGCGACCTCGAACATAGCGGGACCGGGCTTGCCGGCGGATTCGGGGGTAACTCCCGTGGCGGAAGTCACGGCTGCGACCATAGAACCGTTGCCGACCAGGAATCCGCGCTCGGAGGGCAAGGTCGTATCCAAGTTGGAGGCAAAGTAGCGGGCTCCGCGCTGGATGGCCAGGGCGCCCTCAGAGAGGCGTGCCCAGTTGTTGTCCGGGCTGTGGCCGTGGAAAACAACATGCGGCTGGTCGTCGGCGGTCTCTGTGACCTCAAAGCCAGCGTCGGCCACCAACTGCTTGAAAGAGTCGTGGCCGATCACGTAGGCCACCGGGCTTTCGATGCCGCACTCTGCGATGTAGCGCTTTCCCAGGTCGCAGGCGGCCATCGCGGAGGTAACTACCTCTTCCGCTTTAGCCGGGAAGCCCATGGAGTTCAGGTGCTCGGCGACCTGCTGCGGGGCGCGCGAGGCATTGTTGGTCACGTACATGACCTTGCGGCCTGCCAAGCCTTCTGCCGCGCCAGGAATCGGGGTGTGGCCAGAGAACACGGTGCCGTCGAGGTCCGCCAGTAAAGCGTCGTAGTTATCCAGCAGCGGGTGGACCATGGGCTACTTATCCTTGCTCTGATCTGCACCGTTGGGGTCCGCGCCCAGCTCGGCCAGGCGGTCCGGGACGTCCAGGACTTCCTCGGTATCCATTTCGCCTGCACGGGTGAACCAGTCAATGGCCTCGTCGTTGCGCTTGGCGGTGGCCAGCGCGTCTGCGTATGCGTAGTACAGACGCATGCGGGTTACGTCCGGGGCTTCAGCGTTCTCCAGCTGAGCTTCCAAGGCCAGCAGGGCTTCGTCGGACTGGCCGAGATCCTGGTGGGCGCCGGCGACGACGATGGCCAGCTCTGCCTTGGATTCGGCATCCAGCTTGTCGGCCTGCGGGTCGTTGGCAACTTCCAAAGCCTTCTCGGGCCGACCGAGGCCGCGTTCCGCGTCGGCGAGGACGGGCAGCAGTCCGGGGCCGCCTGCCATGCGGCGGGCGGCGCGCAGCTCGGAAATGGCTTCCTTCCATTCGCCTGCGTGGTAGGCGACGATGCCGCAGGTTTCGCGGGCGACGGAGACGCGACCGGCGCGGTCCTTGGCGGCGCGGGCGTGGGCGAGGGCCTTCTCCGGTTCGTCGTCCAGGAGTGTTGCAGCCATGATCAGGTGCTTTGCCACCATGTCGGCATTGTCCTTGGAGAGGCTGCGGAGTTCCTGGCGTACGGAAGGATCAAGCTCCTTCGGGTCGAGATCCTTGGGAACCTCTGGTTCGTTGAGCCGCTTGTTGAGGCGCTCTTCGCGGTAGCCGGCTCGCTGCGGGCCGCTGTGTGGGCCGCGCTGGGTTTCCCAGTTGGAGCCGCGCTTTTTGTTGGAGTTGCGGTTGGGGCGGCCGCCGCGGTTGGGCTTGAAGCCGCCCTTGTTGCGGAATTTGCCCTCCCCCTGGGGCCGGCCACCGCGTCCGCGATTGTTGCTTGAGTTTTCAGCCATTCTTGGGGGTTTACCTTCCGTCGTCTTCGTCTTTTCGGGTTCTAGGGCCCGTCCCGTGAACCTTATCAATCTTAGTTTCGCTTGATGCGGAGGCGCAATGGTGTTGTTTTTTGCTATTGACGCCTACTTTTCCGCCGCAGTGAGTTAAGGCATAAAAAAATGAGGTGTGGGTTGCTGCAACCTTTGAAAGGTTACAACGACCCACACCCCACTTCTTCTTTAGTTTTAGTGCCGGCGGTGACTTACTCTCCCACACCCTCCCAGGTGCAGTACCATCAGCGCAGGTAGGCTTAGCTTCCGGGTTCGGAATGGGACCGGGCGTGACCCCACCGCTAACAACCACCGACAAACCAATTCAGAACAAAACACACACCCAACCAAACCCAAAGGTTTGCTGGTGTGTCGTGCCGTTCCAGACACTGCATAACAAACGCGAGCACACACTCATGCGACAAGAAATCACAAACCTAGCACACAAATAATGTGTTGAACATCGGCCAATTAGTACCGGTCACCTCCATCACTCACATGACTTCCAGATCCGGCCTATCAACCCCATAATCTATAGGGAACCTCAAAAGAAACCTCATCTCAGAACAGGCTTCCCGCTTAGATGCTTTCAGCGGTTATCCCTCCCATACGTAGCCAACCAGCCATGCCACGGGCGTGACAACTGGCCCACCAGAGGTATGTCCGTCCCGGTCCTCTCGTACTAGGGACAGCCTTCTTCAAGTTTCAACGCGCACGGCGGATAGAGACCGAACTGTCTCACGACGTTCTAAACCCAGCTCGCGTGCCGC
>NZ_CALLDG010000058.1 GCF_937999985.1 uncultured Corynebacterium sp. | reverse complement strand
TGGCCGCCGGCGGTGCGGATGACGGCGAAGGCGCGGTCGTCCTTACCCACCGCCAAAGCCGTGAGCGGGAAGATGCCGTCGCCGAGGATGACCTCGACGTCGACGCGCTCGCCCATCGACAGGTAGATCGATTCGGTCTCCCGGGGCTGGACGGGGAAGCCGTCGGTGTGGGTGACGGTCATGCGGTGACCACCGAGGGCCACCTTGAAGATGGTGTCACCGCCGGAGTTGATAAACCGCAGGCGGGCCTTGTCGCCCGGGCGAGCCTCGAAGGTCCGGTGAGCACGGGGGATACGTCCGTTGATGAGGTAGTGCGGATACATCACATCGCCGGCATCCCCGCCCAGTACCCGGTCCGGGGAGCCGTGCATCATCTGGCCGTGACCTCCCATCCCCTTCTTCCCGTTATGGTCGCCCGAACCCATTCCGGTGAGCTTGTCGAGCTCATCGTCGGGAGTGCCCTGAATGCCATCGACCCAGTCGTCGAGCACGATGGTCCACTCGACGTCCTGGTCCTCAGCGTCTTGCGGGTCACGGATGATCAGTGGGGCGTGGAGGCCGCGATCAAGCTGCAGGCCGGAGTGGGAATGGTAGAAGTAGGTGCCACCGTGGGGGGCTTCAAAAACATAGGAGAAAGACTCGCCAGGTTCAATGGGGTCCTGGGTCATGCCGGGCACACCGTCGGCTGCGTTGTGGAGTGCGATGCCATGCCAGTGGATGGAGGTGCTCTCAGGCAGTTCATTGGTGATATCGACCTGGAGGACGTCGCCGGCGGTGGCCTCAATGGCCGCATCCCCGGTGTCAGAGACGTATCCCCACGTCTTGGCTTCGATGCCGCCGATATCCAGAGAGAGGGGCCGGGCGGTCAGTGTCCGGCGCACCGTCGGCTCACCGAGCGCAGTGGGGGTGGGAGTGGGGCGAAGAGAGGAACCTGGTGCCGAGGCAGCGGGTCCAGGGTCGCTGGTGCAGGCGGCCACGGCCCCGGTGCCGGCGAGGACGAGCCCGCCGAGCAGAAACTGTCGTCGGGAAAAAGCGTTCGTCATGATTTAACCGTCCTTGGTGCAAGATTTCAGTGACACGGGAGACAGGCGCAGGTGAGGACCCTGCTGAGCCATCACGTCAGGCGCAGGTCTGTGACACAGGTGGCACCGTCGTCGGCGGTGGAAAACTCCGCGGTGCCGGTACGCCCCTGGTAGCTGACCTCAATCAGGCCGGTGGCATCATCGGGAAGCCAGAAGCCAATAAACCCGTTGTCGAAGGTGGTTGTCGTCTCGTCCACCAGCACCTCACCGGTCGCCTCATCGGTGATCGTGACCTGGATATCCTCATTGTCGAGTTCCCCCTGGCAGGTCGTGAGGCTGTGGTAGAAGCAGTCGTGGGTGGAGGTGAGATAGGGTGCGATCGAGACATACGTCTGATTGTCGGGAAGATCGACCACGACTTCCTGGTCATCGCTCGAGAGCAGCAGTTCATCGGCACGCACTGAGGCGATCAGATCCGTGGGACGCTCAGTGACCTTCTGCCGGTCGAGGTGATCAATGATCTCCACCGCGTCCATGTCGGCCAGGCCATGGGTAGTCAGGAATGTATCCTGGGACACCGTCTCGTCGGCGGTGGGTTCCGGGCCGGCGGCCGAACACCCCGTGAGGGTGAGGGCAAGAGTGGCGGCTGCGATCGCTGCTCGTTTCACGTCAATCTCCTTGGATCGTGGTAAGACCGTGAGAAGACACCGCCTCAAGGTCGATGTCATACCTTTATCTAGCACGGGTTCCTGACGGACTAGAAATCAAAAGCCCTGCTCACAGCCTTATAACAGGGCGAAAAGGGGGTGGATTCGGTGGGCTGGGTCACCACCGGGACACCACCCCACAGCCGTGGGCGATGTCCTTCTACCCGCCCCGGGTATGCGGTGCAGGCAGTGAAATCCCTGGTGGCGCCTGCTGAACCGACCAGGGGAGGCGATGCCGCCGGCCCGGGGTGGGGCACAGGGGTGACGGCAGTCGAAGGGTGATGTTTGAAGATTTGATGAAGATTGCCCCGCCGGGCACTGAGCGAGGGTGGTATTCCCCCCCTGGCCGGAGCAATACTGGGGTCTATGGCTGACCGCACACCGACCACCGCCACGCCCCCGGGGCGGGTGCTGGTCGTCGATGATGAACAACCCCTGGCTCAGATGGTGGCCTCCTACCTCATCAGGGCCGGCTTCGATACCCGCCAGGCGCACACCGGCACCCAGGCCGTGGACGAAGCCCGTCGCTTTTCCCCTGATGTTGTGGTGCTAGATCTGGGGCTGCCCGAACTCGACGGCCTGGAGGTGTGCCGACGGATCCGCACCTTCTCGGACTGCTACATCCTCATGCTCACCGCGCGTGGCAGCGAGGACGACAAGATCAGCGGTTTGACCTTGGGGGCGGATGACTACATCACCAAACCTTTTAGCATCCGGGAACTGGTGACCCGGGTGCATGCGGTGCTGCGCCGCCCGCGCACCAGCACCACCCCACCGCAGGTGACCACCCCCTTAATCGTTGGTGACCTCATCCTTGACCCCGTCGCCCATCAAGTGCGGGTGGGGGAGACGACTGTGGAGCTCACCCGCACGGAGTTCGAGCTGCTGGTTGCCCTGGCCCTGCGCCCCGGCCAGGTGCTGACCCGCCACGACCTGGTCACCGAGGTCTGGGACACCACCTGGGTCGGTGATGAACGCATCGTCGATGTCCACATCGGCAACTTGCGTCGCAAGCTCGGCACCGACACCCGGGGCCGGGGGTTTATCGACACCGTGCGTGGCGTGGGCTACCGGGTGGGGCGGCCATGAATCACGGACCCGGCCTGACCTTCCGCTTCCTGGCCGCCCAGGTGTTGGTCGTGGTGATTAGCCTGCTGGTGGCCGCGGCCGTGGCCACGATGGTGGGCCCGACCCTGTTCCATGATCATATGTTGATGACCGGCCGGGAGGACCCCTCGCTGGAGCTGTTCCATGCCGAGCAGGCCTACCGGGGCGCCAACCTGATCACCCTGGCCGTCGCCCTGCCCACCGCCTTGATCAGCGCCCTGCTGGCCAGCCTGTGGTTATCGCGTCGTCTGCGCACCCCCCTGCAGGATCTCACCCGCGCCGCTACCAGCCTGACGGCCGGCAACTCCCGTATCCGCGTGCCCGCCGGAAAAGCAGGCCCCGAGGTCACCACCCTGGCGCATGCCTTCAACACCATGGCCGACCGGCTGGAACACACCGAACAGGTCCGCCGCCAGATGCTCTCTGATCTGGCCCACGAAATGGGCACCCCCTTATCAGTGCTCACGGTCTACCTCGATGGTCTCCAGGACGGGGTCGTGGACTGGAATAATGCCACCCACACGATCATGGCTGACCAACTCACCCGCCTGACCCGGTTGATGGAAGACATTGACGATGTCTCCCGGGCCCAGGAACACCGGATCGATTTGGACCTGGCGGAGGAAGGGCTCGGGGATCTGCTCCATACCGCCGCTGCTGCCGCGAGGGAAGCTTATGCTGACAAAGGCGTCGATTTACAGGTCGAGACCATTACGGACACCGCCCGGGTGCTCGTGGACCGGCAACGCTTCGGCCAGGTGATGAGCAATCTCCTGTCGAACGCGCTACGGCACACCCCGGCCGACGGGCAGGTCCGGATCAGCGTCCACCGACAGGGGGCGTCCACCGCGCTCATCCACGTCGCCGATGACGGCGAGGGCATCCCACCTGACCAGATCGAACACGTCTTCGAACGCTTCTACCGGGGGGATGCCGCCCGCAGCCGGGACAACGGCGGGGCCGGTATCGGTCTGACCATCTCCAAGGCATTGATCGAGGCCCACGGCGGCACTCTCACCGCCACCTCCCCCGGACCCGGTCGCGGAGCGGTGTTTGCCCTCCGCCTCCCACTGTCCCCTCCCGACAGTGAGGAGGCTGCTCGGTGACCACACCCTGCCCCGCGTGAGGGCCGTGCCCTCCACCCCTTGAAAGTATACCCCCGGGGGGTATACGCTAGGGAAGCATACCCCCCGGGGGTATGCGCTAGAGAGCGGCATCGCCGCACCCCACCGAACCGAAGGAGCTTTCCCATGATCACCTCCCCGCCCCGCCTCTTGCCGATGGCCTCCAACGGCTGCAGCTGTTGCGGACCTGCCTCACGTGCCGACACCACCTCCATCCCTGCCGCCGGCGACTCGTCAGCAGGAGGGTCCTCCCCTAGCTACCAGGTCACCGGCCTGACCTGCGGGCACTGCGCGAAAAGCGTGACCCAGGCCCTTCAGGCCCTCCCCCAGGTCGACGACGTCCGGATTGAACTCGCTGCTGGTGGTGTTTCCACCGTCACGGTCACCGGTGTCGTACCTCCGGAGATGGTTCGCCGGGCCATCGAGGAGGCCGGCTACACCGTCTTATCCTGATCAGTTTTACCCATCATCTCGACCCCGACCGGGTTGAGCGAAAGGAACGTCATGAGCACTCCCCACCATTCCGGTGATCACCATGGTGATCACCCCGCTCCGGAAACAGACCACACCCACCACCCGGATCATGCCAGCCACGAACACCACGCAGATGCCGACACCCACGGCCAGGCGATGCCCCACGATCACCCGCACTCCGCCCTGGACGAAGACCACCACGTTCATGGTCACGGCGAACACGCCGGACACAGCACCGCAATGTTTCGGGACCGCTTCTGGTGGTCGCTAATTCTGTCCATTCCCGTCGCTATTTTCAGCCCCATGGTCGCCCACCTGCTCGGCTACCACCTCCCGGCATTCCCCGGATCCACCTGGATCCCCCCGGTGCTGGGCACGATCATCTTCGTCTACGGCGGAACGCCTTTCCTCAAGGGCGGATGGAAAGAACTGAAATCCCGCCAACCCGGGATGATGCTCCTGATCGCCATGGCCATCACCGTGGCGTTTGTCGCCTCCTGGGTCACCACTCTGGGACTGGGCGGTTTTGACCTGGACTTCTGGTGGGAGCTGGCCCTGCTGGTGACCATCATGCTGCTGGGCCACTGGCTGGAGATGCGCGCTCTCGGGGCCGCGTCCTCCGCGCTTGACGCGCTGGCTGCCCTGCTGCCGGATGAGGCCGAGAAAATCATCGACGGGACCACCCGCACCGTGGCCATCTCCGAGCTGGTTGTCGACGACGTCGTGCTGGTGAGGGCCGGTGCCCGGGTGCCGGCCGACGGAACCATCCTCGACGGAGCCGCCGAATTCGATGAGGCGATGATCACCGGCGAATCCCGTCCCGTCTTCCGCGACACCGGTGACAAGGTGGTCGCCGGTACTGTGGCCACCGACAACACCGTCCGCATCCGGGTGGAGGCTACCGGCGGGGACACCGCCCTGGCCGGGATCCAACGCATGGTTGCCGACGCCCAGGAGTCCTCCTCCCGGGCCCAGGCCCTGGCGGATCGGGCGGCGGCGTTGTTGTTCTGGTTCGCGCTGATCTCCGCTCTGATCACCGCGGTGGTGTGGACCATCATCGGCAGCCCGGACGATGTCGTGGTGCGCACGGTCACGGTGCTGGTCATCGCCTGTCCACACGCCCTGGGCCTGGCGATTCCGCTGGTCATTGCGATCTCCAGCGAGCGGGCCGCGAAATCCGGGGTGCTCATCAAGGACCGGATGGCGCTCGAGCGGATGCGCACCATCGACGTGGTGCTCTTCGACAAAACCGGCACCCTGACCGAGGGTGCGCACGCGGTCACCGGTATCGCGGCAGCTGTCGGCGTCACCGAGGGCGAGCTGCTGGCCCTAGCCGCCGCCGCGGAGGCCGACAGCGAGCACCCCGTGGCCCGCGCCATCGTGGCGGCCGCGGCCGCCCATCCCGAGGCCTCCGGTCGGCAAATCCGTGCAACTGGTTTCAACGCCGCCTCCGGCCGGGGGGTCCGGGCCACTGTCGATGGCGCTGAGATCCTCGTGGGCGGGCCGAACATGCTGCGCGAGTTCAACCTCACCACCCCGGCCGAGCTCACCGACACCACCAGCGCCTGGACCGGGCGTGGGGCCGGTGTGCTCCATATTGTCCGTGACGGTCAGATCATCGGTGCGGTGGCCGTCGAGGACAAGATCCGCCCCGAATCCCGCGCCGCCGTGAAAGTCCTGCAGGACCGCGGGGTGAAGGTCGCGATGATCACCGGCGACGCCCAGCAGGTGGCCCACGCCGTCGGTCAGGACTTAGGCATTGATGAGGTCTTCGCCGAGGTCCTGCCCCAGGACAAAGACACCAAGGTCACGCAGCTGCAGGACCGGGGTTTGAGCGTGGCTATGGTCGGTGACGGTGTCAATGACGCCCCCGCTCTGACCCGCGCGGAGGTCGGTATCGCCATCGGTGCCGGCACGGATGTGGCCATGGAATCTGCCGGGGTGGTCCTAGCCAGTGATGACCCGCGGGCAGTGCTGTCGATGATTGAGCTGTCCCAGGCCAGCTACCGCAAGATGATCCAGAACCTGATCTGGGCCTCTGGCTACAACATCCTCGCCGTGCCACTGGCCGCCGGAGTGCTCGCCTCGATCGGGTTCGTGCTGTCCCCGGCCGTGGGCGCGATCTTGATGTCTGCCTCGACCATCGTGGTGGCTCTGAACGCCCAGCTGTTGCGCCGCATTGATCTGAATCCGGCTCACCTGGCTCCGACCGAGTCGAAGGAGGAACACAGTGGGTCGATATCCCCCGTAACCGTTACTGACTGACCTTGTCTCTCGACCCCTAACTCACACCACCTTTGAAAGGAACGCTCATGAAACGCAGCATTACCCTCGCCGCCTTGGCGCTGACCTCCACCCTGGCGCTGACCGCCTGCAGCGACGCCACCGACAACTCCAACGATGCCGACACCACCAGCACCACGACGGCAACCGCAGAGACCAACGAGACCCACCAGGAAGACACCACCACTGCCGACGAAGAGCACGGCGGGCACGACCACCCTGCCGACGGCGGGGCACCGCCGGCAGGCATTGAAGAGGCCGAGGATCCCACGTACCCGGTGGGCACCGAGGTCATCCTCACCGCTGACCACATGCCCGGCATGGACGGGGCCACCGCCACCATTTCCGGGGCGTTTGACACCACGACCTATTCGGTCAGCTACACCCCCACCGAGGGTGGGGCCCCGGTTACCGACCACCGCTGGGTCGTCCATGAGGAGCTCGTCGATCCGGGTCAGGCCCCCCCTGCCCGACGGGGCGAGCGTTGTCCTGGATGCCGAGCACATGTCCGGCATGAAGGGTGCTGAGGCCACCATCGATTACTCCACCGAGGAGACGGTCTACATGGTTGATCTCACCGGCGACGGGATGACGATGACCAACCACAAGTGGGTCACCGAGAGCGAGATCCAACCCGCCGAATAGTCCACCCACTCTGAACCGCGAGACCAGACAAGGCACCCGCTCCAGAGTCGGTCATCAATCGCTGCCGACCATGCCGCAGCACACCAGCCACACACGGAACCTGCACGCCCACAAGGCCCACGCTGAGGTAGGCCTTCTGTGTCACTGCTTCTCTTAGTCCGGGAAATATGCCCTGGAATGACCCTGGTGACAGGAGTTCATTCCAGGGCTTTGGGTGCTGTTGCAAAGTTGGGGCAGTAGGAAGAGCGACGTGAAATAATCACAGCCATGGGTATTTTCTCCGGTCGTCATTTCCCCGTGACATCATTCTGTGGGCGGTGCGGTGGTACTGCCGCTACGGGGTGAGCTACCGCGATCTGGAGGAAATGATGACTTCAGCGGGGCGTGCCGGTCGATCACACCACGATCTACCGCTGGGTCCAGATATACGCCCCTGAGCTGGACAAACAAACACGGTGGTACCGGCAGGTACCTGATTGGCAGGCCAGTTCCTGACGGGTGGATGAGACCTATATCCGGGTCGGCGGCAGGTGGTGCTACCTCTATCGGGCGATCACCGCTGGTGGTCAGACCCTGGACTTTTACCTCTCTCCGAAGCGGAACGTGGCCGCAGCGAAGCGTTTCCTGGCCAAGGCTCTCAGATCCAATGCCTCAGCCGGGTATCCCAGAGTGATCAACACCGATAAAGCATCCTCCCTAGCCAGGGCAATCGCCGAGTTGAAGTCAGAGGTAATCTGCCCGCCAACAGTGGAACACCGGCAGGTGAAATACCTCAACAACATCCTGGAAATCGACCAAGGTCGACTGAAGCGGATCCTCGGGCCGAAAGGCGCGTTTAAGAACCGGACATCTGCATATCGGACGTTGAAAGGGATGGAGGCGATGCACTCATTGCGGAAAGGGCAAGGCACGATGTTTGCCTACGGGCAACCGAACCCGGACGCGGTGATCGTCAACCAGGTCTTCGAGACGGCCTAACAACGCCCACACGCAGCGGCGATCAGGGAATGAGAAACTGAGTCTTCGCTGCGCTCCGCCCAATTTTGCAACAACACCTCGACAAATACCTATAACCTAACCCCACACACAAACAACTTAACACGCTCTGGTGGAACGAGACTAGGCTCCACCAGAGCTTGGGATACCGGATCCCGGCCGAGGTGGAAACCGAATTTTGGAAGCAGCACCCGCCACAGGAAATAATAGAAATCAAGGCAAATGCCTAGGAACAAAACTCGGGGCACTCCAAACAGAGATCGCTTTACTCGGCACCTACTGCAATACAATTTAGAAACTAATTCCACTTGGGGCGCGGCGCAGCCCAAGAATTAAGCGCGACGAGAAGTTCATCGACCATATCGGCGACAATAAGCGTGTCGACATCATTTTGACGAATAAATCCCTCGTCTGCCATATGCTTGAGCATCGATACCGTAGGCGCCCAGAAACTTGAACCAAAAAGGGCAATGGGCTTGCGATGAAGCCCGAGTTGTTGAGCTGTCCACGCATCAAAAAATTCGTCTAACGTTCCAGCGCCACCAGGCAAACACACATAGGTATCAACCAGGTCACTCATCCGTTGCTTACGCTGATACATCGTGTCAACAATCTCAAGGTGCGAAAGACCCGGATGTGCAATTTCGCCATCGACAAGATTCTGAGGCATCACGCCGATTACACAGCCACCGTTAGCCAAACAGGCATCCGCCACAGCACCCATTAGGCCGACTCTACCGCCACCATAAATCATCCGTACCCCCTGCTCAGCTAGACCCGCCCCTAGGGCTTCAGCAAGAAAGGCATTGGTATGGTTGCGACCACTGCTCGCCCCTGTAAATACGGCTACAGAACGCACAGGATTGGCAATCAACTCCGGAAACACTTCATCTTTCAAAAGCGGTGCCAGCTTAACGTTCGGCACGGACGGGTTTACCCATTCGCACTCAGCAATTTCTGCAGCTGCCACAGGCTCCACTGAGCCTGAAAAGTAAAAAAGATCGGCAACAACAGCGCTACCGGCTTCGTTAGCCGCAGCTGCACGGTATGTTCCCATCGGAACCAAGAGAGCAGCATCGAGCGAAATCCCCAGCTCTTCATTGACTTCCCGTATCACCGCATCAAGCGAGGATTCCGCAAACTCGAGCTTGCCTCCCGGAAATTGAAATAACGCAGTGCCCTTCTTACGCACGCATAGGACTTCTCCTCGCGAATTTCTCACTACAACAGCGCTGACGTGAATATCAGAAGAAGGCATGCGTGCAAGTTTAGGACAATCTGTTCGAGTCGACGCACCTGCAATCCTCGACTCTTAGACACCAGAAAAAGAAAGAAACCGGAGGTAACATTCCCTTTCGGGTTTGCTACCTCCGGTAGTGCAGTTTGTTCAACTGCTTGCTGTGGGCGAAGGGGGACTTGAACCCCCACGTCCCGAAGGACACTGGCACCTGAAGCCAGCGCGTCTGCCATTCCGCCACTCGCCCGAGTGACTATGTAGGACACATGGTATTCACCACAGTGTTTACACTGTCTTGCCTGCTAAGACCGCACATTCCTTCTCGGAAGTGATGCTCGCTGGCAACGAAATGAAACTCTAGCACGATGCACGCGCGCTTCCAAAAAACGCATCTGACCTGCGTGAAAGTGCACGTTACCCGTTACTACCCCTATAATGGCCAACTACACACTCGCAGCATCGGGGTATGGCTGCACAGCACAACCTGCCACCCGGTGCCCGCGACTTTCGTCATACAGCGCCCCGCCAGGCACAACTAGCGCCAGGCACTTAAGGCATGCGACTGCAGTGGAAAACACAGGACGACACAGGAGGACTACGGACAATGAGTCTGTTTGGACGATTCAAGAAGCTCGACAGCTCGCTTCAGCGCGGGCTGGATAACGGCTTCGCACGTGTCTTCGGCGGCGAGGTTGTTCCAACCGAGATCGACGAGGTTCTTAAGCAGTACGCCGAAGAATCCGTCATGACGGATGCCCAGGGCCAGCGTTTGGCCCCCAGCTACTTCCAGGTACTCGTCAGCACCCGCGACTACGCCAGCCTCACCGAGTCCCGCCCGCGCCTAGCCGAGGAGATGGGCGATCGCCTGAGCCGCTTCATTCGTAACCAGGGCTGGCGCACAAACGAGCCGGTCAAAGTGAACCTTTCCGCCCACGACGGCTTGCACTCCGGGCAGATGCGCGCCGACGCCCGATTCGACGTTCCGCGCACCGAAAATGGCTCCAGCTCAAACGTCGCTATTGGCGAAGATGCCGGTGCGGCGGCAAGCAACCAGCCTTCTCACGGCAACCCAGACGGTGGATATAGCGATTCTTACCCGCAAGCTGTTCAAGACGACGGTCGCCCGGAATGGCCGTCGTCGCAGCCCGGCGAGCGTTCGTTGGTATCGCATGATTATGACGCCCCTAGCTCCAACGACGACCCTTCCAGCGACGCTCAAAACCCCAGCTCCGGACGGTCTCTAGGGGATCTAGTGTCGCCGGCGGATGCACAGCGCCACCACGACGAGCCGGCCGGCGCTACTGGCGCCGCCGCTGCGAGCGCAGTCGGCGCTGGGGCTGCCAGCGCGGCAGGTGTGCACCGCGCCGCCCCGGATTTCGCGCGCAATCAGTGGTCGGATCAGGCACAGCAAGCGGAAGATTCTGAGCACCCGGCATCCCCGGTATCCCAGGAACCCCAGGAATCTTGGGATTCCCGCGGCCACCAAGCCCAGGACGAACAGAAGGAAAGCGCCGTGAACAACCAGCAGGATTGGCAGAACCAGCAGGATGGCAATGATTTCGAACGTCCGGTGAGCTACCCGGGCACCGAGGTCATTGTGCAGTCCACTCCCTCCCCCGTGCGCGGAGGCGTGGGCGCGGACGGCGGCGAGCGCGAACTGCGGGTCACCCTCACACTGCACGATGGCTCCGATCGCACCTACGAACTACGCAAGGGCAGCAACATCATCGGGCGTGGCAACGGAGTGGATCTGCGCATCCCCGATACCGGTGTTTCCCGCCAGCACGCAGACATCACCTGGGACGGCTACGATGCCGTGTTGACGGACCTGCAGTCCACCAACGGCACTTCCGTTAACGGCACCCCGATCGAAAACTGGCTGCTGGCCAGCGGCGACATAATCTCTCTCGGCCACTCTGAGATCGGCGTGGAGTTCCACTAACCCTATTTTTCCCTTCCGCCCTACTCCTTCAGGGTCATCTAAACTAGGCTATTCACATACACATGTGCCCCGCGGGGCTGTGTGCGCCTGTGTCTATTGAGTGGTTCATTGAGTACTCACTGAGCCCGCCGACCTTAATGAGGAGTTGAATACCGTGCAGACCACGCTGCTTTTGCTGGTCAAGATTGGCCTGCTGCTTTTGCTGTGGTTCTTCATTTGGATGACTGTTCGCTCCCTCAAGAAGGATGCGGATCGGACCTCCGGCTTGGCTCCTGCCGGGATGGCTCCCGTCTCAGCGGGTTACGCCGGCCCCATGAACGAGCCCTCCTCTTCCGGCCATGCTTTCCGCAGGCACAAGGCGCCTAATTCCCTGGAGCTCACCAGTGGTCCGCTGACCGGCACCACGTTGAACCTCAAGGGATATCAGGACGTTTCCATCGGTCGCTCGCAGTCGTGCACGCTGGTGTTGGAGGATGACTTTGCCTCCGGCACTCACGCGCGTCTGATCCGCCGCGGCTCGGATTGGTACGTCGAAGACCTCGACTCCCGCAATGGCACTTGGATCGGTAACGAGCGCCTGGACCAGCCCGTTAAGCTTTCCGCCGGTATGGAAATCCGCATCGGCCAAACCCACGTGAGGATGGACGCATGACCGAGGGCAAGAACGGCAACATCGGGCGCACGCTGAACTATGCGGCGTGCTCTGACCGTGGCTTGGTGCGCGGCAACAACGAGGACTCCGCCTATGCCGGCCCGCGTCTGCTGGCTTTGGCTGACGGCATGGGTGGCCACGCCGCCGGCGAAGTTGCCTCCCAGTTCCTCATCAATGCCCTCAGTCCCCTGGATTCCCCGCTGATCGACGAGCCAAACAACCGCGATCAGTTGGAAAACTTGCTGGCCACGGCCACGGACGAGGGCAACCAGGACATCGCCGCACACGTCGACGAGCACCCAAACTTGGACGGCATGGGCTGCACCCTGACCTCCATGCTCTTCCGCGAGGACGAGGTCGCCATCTGCCACATCGGCGATTCCCGTGGCTACCGCCTGCGCGACGGCGAGCTGCGCCAGGTCACCAAGGATGACACGTTCGTGCAGTCCCTCGTCGATGAGGGCAAGCTCGACCCCGCGGATGTAAGCAGCCACCCACAGCGTTCCCTCATTCTCAAGGCCCTCACCGGCCGGCCTGTGGAACCCACCCTGTGGCGCGAAAAAACGCAGGTCGGCGACCGCTTCATGCTCTGCTCCGACGGGCTTTCGGATCCGGTCAGCATCGACACGATCCGCGAGATTCTCTCCCGTGGCACCCCGGAGAAGGCTGCCCGCAAGCTCGTTGAGATGGCGCTGCGTGGCGGCGGCCCGGACAACGTCACCGTTGTTGTTGCCGATGTTGTTGGTTTTGACGCCGACTCCAACGCCCCGACGGATCCGGAGCTCACCCTGCCACCCCGTCCGGTGATGGCGGGAGCCATTGCAGGTGAGGCAGTGGATATGCCACGACCGAATTCTTCGGCAGCCCGCGCAGCGGCAATTCAAGGGCTGTCGACGACGACGGCGGCGTCACCAAAAAAGGACGAGGAAGACGACGAGCCCGAACCTGCGACGGCCAACGGTGGCCACGATCGCACAGGTAACGGCCACAATGTCGACGGCGATGACCACAGCGTAGGCGATGCAGAGCCCAGCGCGACCAGGAAGCCGAAGAAATCCCGGCGCGGCCTGTGGGTGACCCTGGCGATCATCCTGGCCGTTGTGCTGGCCGGCGGCGCGGTGACCTATGTGATGTACCAACGAGTGAAGGACACGTACTACGTCACCGCGGATAACTCACAGATCAAGGTGATGAACGGCACTGATTCTTCCGTAATGGGATTCAAGCTGAACTCTGTGCACCAGGACGTCTGCCTGGACGACGAAGGCAAGGCGACCTTCGTGGATCCGGGTGCGGGTGGTGATTGCCACCTGTTTAAGACCTCCGACCTGACTCCGGCGGCGCAGGGCGCACTGTCGGACCTGCCGGAGGATTCCTACGACAAGGTCGCGGGTCAGGTCAACCGTTTGGCGGAGCAGACTCTGCCGGTTTGTGTGACGCGAGTGCCGGCAGACGGAGACAAAGAAAAGGCCAAGGCCAAGGACGACAAAGACGACAAGGATGACGATAAGGATAAGGACAAGAGCAGCACAGAAAAGAGCGAAAAGAAGAGCGACGCGCCCGAAGACCTCACGACCCCCGGAGTCTCCTGCCGCGAGGTGAAGTAACCCATGAAGCTTTTTAGCCGACGCACCGAGGCTGGCTTGCTGCTGCTGGCCGCCATCATTTTGCTGCTGGCCATCGTGGCGCTGGAGATCTCGCAGGGCAAGGAAATCAGCTCCGAGGTGTTCTACCTGGTCGGCGGCTTCTTCCTGACCTTCCTGGTGGCGCACCTGGTGGTGTGCTGGACGGCTCCGGAGGCCGACCAGATCATGCTACCCATCGCGGCGCTGCTCAACGGCCTGGGGCTGGTGATGATCTACCGTCTGGACCTCGGATCGGGCCTCACACTGGCGAAGTCGCAGATTATGTGGACCGCCCTGGGTGTGGTTCTGTTCTCCCTGGTGATTGGCTTCCTGCGGGATCACCGCTCGCTGCAGAACTACTCGTATCTGCTGGGCTTGGCGGGCCTTATCCTGACGGCTCTGCCGATCGTCTGGCCTACTTCCCTGAACGCGGACGCAAAGGTGTGGATCAGCATCGGCCCGTTCTCGATCCAGCCCGGCGAATTCGCAAAGATCATGCTGCTGCTGTTCTTCGCCGCGCTGCTGGTGAATAAGCGCCGCCTGTTCAACGTGGCCGGCAAGTCCTTCCTAGGCATGCAGTTCCCGCGTCTGCGCGACCTCGGTCCGCTGTTTCTGGTGTGGGGCATTGCGCTGATGATCATGGCCGCGCAGAACGACTTCGGCCCGGCCCTGCTGCTGTTCGGCACCGTGCTGGGCATGCTGTACATCGCCACCGGCCGCGCCTCCTGGCTGGTGCTGGGTTTTGGCCTGGCTTTCATCGGCGCATTCGGCGTGTACCAGATTTCGGCAAAGATTCAGGATCGCGTGTCCAACTTTGTGGATCCTCTGGCGAACTACGACGGCAACGGCTTCCAGCTCTCCCAGGCCCTGTTTGGCATGTCCTTCGGCGGCGTGACCGGCCGCGGCCTGGGCGAGGGTTACCCGAACAACATCCCCGTCGCACACTCCGACTTCATCTTGGCCGCCATCGGCGAGGAACTGGGGCTGATCGGTCTGGCGGCCGTGCTGCTGGCTTACACGGTGTTCGTCTCGCGCGGTTTCAACACGGCCATGCGAGCCCGCGATTCCTACGGCAAGCTCGTTGCCGCGGGTCTGGCGCTGACGATCGCCATCCAGATTTTCGTGGTCACCGGCGGTATTTCCCGCCTACTGCCCATGACCGGCCTCACCACGCCGTTCCTGTCGCACGGTGGTTCGTCGCTGTTGGCGAACTACATACTGTTGGCAATTATTCTTCGTATTTCTCATGACGCCCGCACACCCCTGGCCATTAAGGAAAGGGAGGAAGCATGAACCGCTCTATCCGCGCGGTAGCCATCTTTAGCTTCATCTTGGTGGTCGCCCTCATTGCAAACCTGACCTACATCCAAGGCTTCCAGCAGAAGTCGCTGGCGCAGAATCCGCTGAATTCGCGTCAATTCCTAGAGGCCAAGTCGAAGGAACGCGGCAGGATCATCGCCGGCGACCAGGTGCTGGCCAGGTCCGTGAAGGATTCCGACGACTTCTACGACCGTGAGTACCCGTACATGTCCGCGAAGTACGGCTCCGTAATCGGCTACCTGTCCGACCAGTACGGTGCCTCGGGTATCGAGTCTTCCCAGAACTCTATCCTCACCGGCGAGGACGATTCCCTGTTCGCCACCCGCACGTGGGACATGCTGACGGGCAAGGAAGCCGGCGGGGCGAACGTGGAGCTCACGCTCAACCCGCAGGTACAGGAGGTCGCCTACGACCAGCTGGCCAACAAGGGCTATTCCGGTTCCGTGGTGGCCCTGCGCCCGTCTACGGGCGAAGTGCTGGCGATGGCCAGCACCCCCTCGGCCGACCCGGCGCAGATCGTCGGCCCGCCAGCTGAGCAGGCGAAGGCGAATTTTGAAAGCTATGCCAATGATGATTCCGCCCCACTGTTGAACCGCTCGACTCAACAGATCCAGCCTCCGGGCTCCACGTTCAAGGTAATCACCACCGCAGCTGCACTGGAGGAGGGCGACACCCCAGAGACGTCCGTAACCGCCGCACCGCAGATCACCCTGCCGGATACGGCCACGACGCTGGAAAACTACGGTGGCGCGGCCTGCGGTGGGGGCGGCAAGACCACCCTGCGCGAAGCCTTCAAGCGCTCCTGCAACACCGCCTTCGTGGACATCTCCACCCGCCATGGTGCGGATAAATTCAAGAAGATCGCCGAGGCCTTCGGTGTCGGCGATAAGGACGATTACCTGGGTCTGCCCGTGGAGCCTTCCCGTCTGGGTGACATCCCGGACGGTGCGGCCCTCGGCCAGTCCTCCATCGGCCAGCGAGACGTTGCGCTGACCCCGCTGCAGAATGCGGTGATCGCCGCGACCATCGCCAACGGTGGTGTGCGCATGAAGCCTTACCTGGTTAGCAAGATCACCGGCCGCGATCTTTCCACCCTGCGGACCACCAAACCTCAGAAGGCCAAGCGCGCAGTGCCAGGTGAAACGGCGGATACGCTGAAGGCGCTGATGGTGGAGGCCGAGAAGTGGGCCGGCGGCGATGCCTCCATCGCTTCGAAGACAGGTACCGCCGAGCACGGCGAGGATTCCCGCAACTCCAACCCACACGCCTGGTACATCGCGTTTTCCACCTCCGCCGACGTGGCGGTAGCCGTTCTGGTGGAAAATGGTGGCGACCGCGGGCAGGCAGCTACCGGTGGTTCGGTGGCCGGCCCCATCGGCCGGGCCGTCATCCACGCAGCTGAGAAGGAGCAGCAGTAGGCCATGAGCGATTCCCGTCAACCCGACCGCACCGAAATCGAACGCACACAGCGGCTTTTGGGCGAACGCTTCGAGCTGCAGTGGATCATCGGCCGCGGCGGTATGTCCACCGTATGGCTTGCCCACGATGTCGAAAAGCTGCGCGACGTGGCCGTCAAGATCCTCAAGCCGGAGTACACGGAGAACGAGGAGTTCCGCGCGCGTTTCCGCAACGAGGCCTCCGCTGCCCAGGACCTCGAAAGCCCCAACGTCGTCCGAACCTATGAATCCGGCGAGGTCGAGGACCCGGACAATGGCACGGTGTTCTGTTACATCATCATGGAGTACATCCGTGGCGAGTCTCTGGCCGATGTGCTCTCGCGCGAGTCCTCACTGCCGCAGAATCTGGCGCTGGACGTATTGACGCAAACCGCCGCGGGGCTGAAGGCTATCCACGAAGCCGGACTGGTGCACCGCGATATTAAGCCAGGTAACCTGTTGATCACCTCCGATGGTTTCGTGAAGATCACGGACTTCGGCATTGCCAAGGCCGCCGCCGCGGTGCCACTAACCCGCACGGGCATGGTGGTTGGAACCGCCCAGTACGTCTCCCCCGAGCAGGCTCAGGGCGACCAGGTCGGTCCGGCCAGCGACGTGTACTCCTTGGGCGTGGTCGGCTTCGAGATGCTGGCGGGCTACCGCCCCTTCTCCGGCGAATCCACCGTGTCCGTGGCAATCAAGCACATCTCCGAACCCCCGCCGGAGTTGCCGGAAGCGGTCGACCCCAACCTGCGGGAATTGATCAAGGTCTGCCTGCGCAAGAATCCGCGGACTCGCTACGCCGACGGCGCGGAACTTGTCGCCGCCACTGTCATGGTGGCCGAGGGCAAGCAACCCCCGTCGCCGCACAACGTGCCGAACGTCAGCACCGAACCGCACCCGCTGACCGAGCAGCTGGGCAACGTTGCCAGCGGGCCGGGAACTCGAGTGCCTTCAGAGTCGGGGCCCGGGTACGGGCCGGGATCAAAGCACGGGCCAGCCCAAGGTTCCGGTTACCTTGGCCCCTCCAGCCCGGCTGCTGGTGCAGGTGCTCCGGCCACGGGCGCGGGCTACCCCGCGACTGCACACGGGGCAGGTGGGTCGCAGGGGGCGTCACCAAAAAAGAACCGCTTGATCATCGCGGTGCTGGCTCTGGTGAGCATCATCGCGCTTGCGTTAGCCACCTTCCTGCTGACCAGCGGTGGCGACGAAGAAGCGCCGGACCCGTCGACAATGACCGTCACCAACGAGGTTACGACCAGCCCGACGGAAGAGGAAGAAGAGCCGACCAACCCGGGTGGCAACGCCCCCGCGCCGGTAAACCCGGGGCCGACGGACACGACGAATGGCCCGGAACCCGCACCGGGGACTGAGACCACGCCGGAACCGCCAGAGACCTCCGACGAACGCGAGCCCTCGTTCCCCACCTTGCCGACCATCCCGAACGGTGGCGGGCGCGGCAACGGCAACGACAACGGCGGCAATGGTGGTCAGGGCGGCAACGGCGGCAATGGAGATAATCACAACACTGCCCGCCCGAACGCCCCGCAGACGAACGATAACGCGACCTCGGCGGACAGCGATGTTCCTGCCGAATTGCGCAATATGGAGGCGGATCCGGAAGGCCAACCAGTGTTGTAGGCACAATTCTTTTCGACAATGTAGAAGGGATAGAACTATGTCCATACAACAAATTGGACTAGGATTTGTTAATCAAAGTGACTAGAAAATCATTTTGGGGTTAACTAGCGGCGCTGAGCCAGCAACATTGAGAGACGCAGACAAAGGAGCAGAAGGCGTGGACCGAATCGGCACAACCTTGGGCGGTCGATACCGCCTCGGTGCCAAGATCGGCACCGGTGGAATGTCTGACGTGTACGCCGCTACCGATGAACTGCTCGGCCGCGACGTTGCAGTGAAGATGATGCGCCCCGACCTGGCGCGCGACACCACCTTCCTGGAGCGCTTCCGCCGCGAGGCGCAGAACGCCGCGAAGCTGAACCACCCCGCCATCGTCGCCGTCTACGACACGGGCCAGACCCCGGACGAGGACGGTGCGGTGCCGTACATCGTCATGGAACGCGTGCACGGCGAAACCCTGCGCGACATCATCCAGGACTCCGGGAAGATGAGCCTGAACGATGCCGCGGCGGTCATGTCCCAGGTCTGCTCGGCGCTGTACTTCTCGCACGAGGCGGGCATCATTCACCGCGATATCAAGCCCGCGAACGTGATGATCACCAACACCGGCGCGGTGAAGGTCATGGACTTCGGCATCGCACGCGCGCTGAGCGATAGCTCCTCCGCCATGACGCAAACCGCCGCCGTCATCGGCACCGCCCAGTACCTCTCCCCCGAGCAGGCACGCGGCCAGTCCGCCGACGCACGTTCGGATATTTACGCCGCCGGTTGCGTGTTCTACGAGCTGGCCACGGGCAAGGCTCCCTTCCACGGCGAGTCCCCACTGTCCGTTGCCTTCCAGCACGTGCAGGAAAACCCGGAGGCGCCGTCCCAGATTCCGGGCATGCACCTGTCGAAGCGCGAGGCTTTGAGCCTGGACTCCATCACTCTGACCGCTATGGCGAAGTCGCCGTCGGATCGTTATGACGACGCGCAAGAGATGGCGACGGATCTGAAGCGCCTTTCCGAAGACCAACTGCCGCTGGTCGCCCAGGCCTATACCAATGACGCCGACTCGGCCGATGCTGGTTCCCACACCGCAGGCCGCGCTGCTGCCGGTGCCGCTGGCGCCGCGGGGCTGGCCGCCGGTGCAGCCGCGGCGGGCGCGCATGCGAATGAAGACGACGCGCAGACGTCCGTGATCCCCGCCAGCCACAACACAGCCAACGGTGCCGCTGCTGGGGCCGGAGCAGCCGCCGCTGGAGCCGCTGGCAACGGTGGCGGTGACGGCTACTACAACGGCGAGTACAGCGGCGAATATGATGACGGCGACGAGTACTACGGCGACGATTACGACGACGATTACGACGGCGATTATGACGGCGAGTACGACGACGAATACTACGAGGATGAGCCCAAGCGTCGCTGGTGGGCGCCCATCGCTTGGGTGGCGGGTATCGCCGCAGTAATCGCCGGTGGTTACTTTGCCTACCAGGCTTTTACCGGCGACGATGAGCCAGAAAAGCCTATCGCCGAAGCCGAACAGGTGAAGATCCCGATGGTGGCCAACAAGGATCGCGCCGAGGCGGAGAAGATCCTCAAGGACGCGGGCTTTGAGGTAACGGTCGAGGAAACCACGCACGACAAGATCGCGCGCGGCAAGGCTATCGGCACCGACCCGGCAGCCAACGCATCTGTGGCTCGCGGCACCGAGATCAAGCTGCTGGTCTCCAGCGGCCGAGAGATCACCGATGTGCCGGATCTGACGGGCAAGACCACCGAGGAAGCAGTCCAGCTTCTGAAGGATGCCAAGCTGGTTCTGAACAAGGAAGTCAAGGAAGAAGCCAGCGATGATGTGCCGAAGGGCAAGATCATCACGCAGACTCCGCCGCAGGGTTCGCAGGTCTCTGCGGGTACGAAGGTGACCATCACCGTCTCCACGGGTCCGGAGGACGTCCGCGTGCCGGTCGTCACCGGCCAACAGGTCGAGGATGCCCGGGAGAACCTGGAATCCGCCGGCTTCAAGGTGGTTGTAAACCAGGTCGATTCCGTGGAGCGAAAGGGTCAGGTGCTCTCCGCCAGCAGCGAGGGTGAGAAGCTGCCCAAGGGCAGCGAGATCACCCTGGAGGTATCCCTGGGCAACCAGTTTGAAATGCCTTCCCTGCAGGGCAAGAAGTTCGGTGACGTGTTCCGCGAGCTGCAGGCCGCCGGCTGGCGCGGCACCCCGGAGCAGCTACACCGGGAGGACAAGAACACCACGGATCTGGGCCGCGTGGACGAGGTCGCGCAGCAGTCCATCCACAGTGGCGAGGTCATCAAGAAGGACGAGGACATCACCGTCACGGTGTACGTCTTCAACCTGCTGCCCTAGAGCCAGCGCGCCTAAAGCATCGAGGCTTCGGCGCTGATCGCGCCGGTGACCTCCAGCTGCTCCTTTACCAGGCGGTTCACCAGTTCGGCCGGAACAACCTCGCCCTTGCCACTCAGCTGCCCGGCTTCGTTCAGCCAGTTCGCCAGCATCAGGTGACCGTACTGCGTCATCACGGACTCGGGGTGGAACTGCACGGAGTGGATCGGCAGCGTCTGGTGGCGCATCGCCATAATCATGCCGGAATCGGAGGTCGCCGTGACCTTTAGCTCCTCCGGAACGGTGCCTGGATCGACGGTGAGCGAGTGGTAGCGCGTCACGCGGAACGGGCTCGGCACCCCGGCCAGCACGCCGGTGCCGTCGTGGGCCACGGGCGAGGTCTTGCCGTGGAAGAGTTCGTCTGCCCGCACGACTTCCGCGCCGAAGTGCATGCCGATCGCCTGGTGCCCCAGGCACACCCCGAACAGTGGAATCTGCTTTTCAACGGCGATTTTCAGCACATCCAGCATGCGGCCTGCCGCGCTCGGCTCGCCGGGTCCGGGGGATAGCAGGATCGCGTCGAAGCCCCGCAGTTTGTCCGCCAGCGCATCCGTGTCGGCCCCATCTGGATTGCCGGCGCCGGTAAGCTCGGGGGCGTCATTGCGCAGCACCACACAGTCGTCCCCGCTGAAGCCCAGCTGCCCGATGTATTGCACGAGGTTGTAGACGAAGCTGTCGTAGTTATCGATCACGAGAATGCGCATAGCAAAGAGTTTAGCGCGGCAGCGTGCATGGCTTTGCCGCAGTGTGCTGCTACTATCGTCTGGTACGTATTTTGCCCATGGGCGCTCGGTACCTCGTAGGCCGTCCGCTCCGCAGTCAATCGCTTCGAGGTTTTGAACAATGCCAAAGTCCAAGGTTAATTCCGCTGAGGAGAACTACACCAGCTCCTCTTCCGCGGACCGTCGCACACCCGTGAAGCTGAACTCCAGCGGTACTCCGCGTTGGTACATCGTGCTGATGCTCGCGCTGATGCTTCTGGGTCTGGCCTGGCTGGTTGTTAACTACATTGCCGGCCCGGAGATCCCGTTCATGCGCGATCTGAACGCATGGAACTACCTGATCGGCTTCGCCCTACTGATCGTGGGTCTGCTGATGACCATGGGTTGGAAGTAGCGCCCAAGTTACTTCCCGGCACTGCCCTAGTTGGGCGACCTTAGTAGTGCCACCCCAGGCCGGTCCATATGGTGAAGGCCAGGATAGCCGTCGCGGCTAGTGCTGCGACGGTCTTTTTTCTTGTTGACGCCCCCACGCCCCCGTTGCCTTGCTCGCCAACGGTACTGGTGATGAATGCGATGACGGCGCCTCCGGCGAGCCCACCGATGTGTCCCCATAGCGAAACATTGGAGTACATGAGGGAGTACCCGAGGTTCACCAGCAGCAGGATGATGGGCCCGCGAAGGTCGCGCTGCCGTATCCGCGACAGGGAAATGAGCATGGCGAATAGCCCGTAACCGACGGTGGAGGCACCGCCGACGGGCACATTCGGCTGGAAGTACATGCAGGCCAGCGCACCGCCAGCGGCACTGGCGACGATGAGGCTGAGCATCACTACTGGCCCGTAAAAGCGTTCGACATCGCGGCCGATCAGGAAGATCAGCAACATGTTGAAGCCCAGGTGGGCGGGGTCCAAATGAACGAATGCGGCGGTTAGGATGCGCCACCATTCACCGAATAGGGTGACGTTGGCGGCGTTGAAGAGCATCTCCCGCCCCAGGTTGCTCGAGCTGAGGCCGAACATGGATTGGCCGTCGAGGGGGTTGGCAATGCTGCCGGATTGAAAAACCGTCACCACGTACACAAGGCAGCAGGCTGCGATGAATACGTTGGTGACGGAATACCGCCGGCTATTCCGGCGGGCTTGCGTGTCCAGCCACGGCAAGGAGTTTTTACTCCTGGATCTCGACAGACTCGATAACGACGTCGTCGTTCGGGCGGTCCATGCGGTCGGTTGCGACGCGAGAGATCTTTGCGACGACCTTCTGGGACTCCTTGTCGGTGACCTCACCGAAGATGGTGTGACGGTTGTTCAGGTGCGGGGTAGCCGTCACCGTGATGAAGAACTGGGAGCCGTTGGTTCCGGGGCCAGCGTTGGCCATGGCCAGCAGGAACGGGCGGTCGAACTGCAGCTCCGGGTGGAACTCGTCGCCGAACTGGTAGCCCGGGCCGCCGCGACCGGTGCCGGTCGGGTCGCCGCCCTGGATCATGAAGCCATCGATGATGCGGTGGAAGATCGCACCGTCGTAGAACGGGCCTTCGTTGGTGCCGGAGGCGTTGGGCTGGGAGTACTCCTTGGTGCCCTGCGCCAGGCCAACGAAGTTGGCTACGGTCTCCGGCGCGTGGTTGCCGAACAGATCGATGGCGATGTCGCCTTGGTTGGTGTGCAGAATTGCGGTTGCAGTCTTATTAGTCACGGTGATCCATTGTACTAAAAAGCCGCGACGGCTTCCGGCTCCTCGGCAACTCAAAAGCTGTATTGCCCATCCCAGTGGGGATTTTTCTTTAGGATGGGTGTTAGTACGAACACATATTGAAATACCCAAATAGATCTCCAAGGAGCATCTCGCACGATGAACCCCACCACGTTGAAGCTGGCGCTGCGCGGCGCCAAGCAGGGTCGCACCATGTTGAATAACCGCAAGGAGTTTAAGCGCCGCCAGGAGTTCGACGCGCTGCAGCAGCTGCGAAACAACCTGGCCACGGAGGGCGAACGAGAGGGCATCATCGCTGGTTCTCCCGCTCACGTGAAGGCCGTCGCGGAGCTCATGCTGAAGGAAGAGGGTGCTGCGGCTGCCCTCGAGCAAGCCCGTGCGGCTGCGGCTGCCCGCAGGCACCACCAAGTGCACCACTCCGACGAGCTCACCGCTGCAGATGTTGCGGACATGAGCTCCACCGGTTCCCAGAACACTGCCGACACTGCTAACAAGGCGGAAGAGGCACGCGACAAGGCCGCCGACAAGGCGGACAAGGCTCGCGTGAAGGCTGAGAAGAAGGCCGAGGCCGCAAAGAAGAAGGCCGCGAAGGCACAGGCCAAGGCAGCCAAGAAGGCTAAGAAGGTTGAGGGCGAGGCCGCTGGGATGGTGGCGTCACTAAAGAAGAAGGGCGGAGAATTGAACACCGATGAACTGACCGAGAAGCTCGGCACGGATGCCGAGAAGCTGCGCAAGAAGATCGACAAGCGCACGCAGAAGCTGCGCGACCGTTTCGACGAGGCGCAGGAGAAGGCTCAGAAGAAGGCCAAGAAGCGTGAGCAGAAGATCGCTCAGCTCACCGCTGCGCTGAAGGACAACGCTCACGAGCTGCAGGAACGCGGCCAGGCTGCGACCAGCAAGCTGTACAACGAGGCTGAGTCTCGAGGTAGCGACCTGGCCAAGAGCGCGGAGAAGAACCGCAAGCAGCTGGCCAAGAAGCTGGAGGCCACCAAGAAGAAGGCAGCCAAGCGCGCGCAGAAGCAGACCAAGGGCGCTCAAAAGGATGCCCGCAAGCGCGCCGCGAAGCTAAACAAGAAGGTAACTCGCGCCACCAACAAGGCGCAGAGCAAGGCGCTGGCGAAGGCCGAGAAGAAGGGCCTGAAGAAGCAGGAGAAGAAGCAGAAGGGCGGCCTGTTCGGCAAGTTCCTGCTGCTGGCCATCCTGGTTGCCGCGGGCGCTGCTGCGTTTAAGTTCCTGCGTGGTGGCGAGAACGCTCCGAAGAACACCCCGAAGGTGCAGGACTTCGCGGACAAGGCCACCGGCGCTGCCGAGAAGGCTAAGGCGAAGGCCGCCGAGGTTAAGGAGACTGCCGAGGCCAAGGTCGAGGAGGCTAAGGCCACCGATAAGACCGGCGATAAGACCGATGCAAAGACCGAGGAGCAGGCAGCGGAGAAGCAGGCTCCGGCTGCCCCCGCCGCACCGTCCGCACCTGCCCCGGGTGCTCCGGGCGCTCCCGGGCCGGGCGTAGCTGTTCCGGGTGCTCCGGCTGCTCCGCAGGCTGGTAGCGATCAGGGCGCCGCCGATGCCTCGGACGCAACCGACGCCGCCGAGGCCGACTTCCCGCTGGCCGATGGCCCAGGCGAGGATCCGGACGAGGGCGGCAAGCACCGCCTATAACCCGCACCCCCAGATCGCGCGCTGAATCCGGCGCGCGATAATGGCGTACATGACCCCGCGCCGCCTCACATTCCGAACCATCCCGCTGCCGCAGGCAAACACTCGGGACCTCACCGGAAGTGTCGCGCCGCGGGTCTTTTTGTCTTTATTTAATGACGCCCCCACCGCCGCCTGGCTGGATTCCTCCGGCAACAGCGGCGCCCTCAGTGTGCTGGCGAGTAGCGCGGGCCCCCTCGCTCGGACGTGGATGCCACGGGTGGAAAGCTCGGCTGCGTTCTTCGCGCAGTTCAGAAGCGCTTTCGACGAGTCTATTGAGGTCCCGCGGGACTGGCCGTGCGACTTCGCCCTCGGCTGGGTGGGCGCATTGGGATACGGGGTGGAGGATATTGCCCGCTCCCGGGAAGACCACCCCGATGCGGCACTCCTGTTCGCCGACCGGGCGGTCGTGATCGACCACGCACATTCGGTGGCCTATGCAATGGCGATGCTGCCGAGCATCGGGCAGGCTCATGCCGAGCAGCTGGAGTGGCTGGACGCTACCGTCGCAGAGGTGCAGCGGATCGCCGGCGAGGTCTCCGGGGCGAGCGGTGTGGAACTGGAAGCCTTGCCGGGCAGCACCCCGCCCCGCGACACGGTGCCCGCCGAGCGCGTAGCGACCTTCCACTTCGACCAACCGAAGCGGCAGTACCTGGCGAGCATCCAGCGCTGCCTGGATTACATTGCCGCAGGCGATAGCTACGAGGTCTGCCTGACGAATACCGCCCGCGGCCCGGCCCTGCGGGAGCTGGTCAACCCGCGGCTCACTCAGCAGCCTGGCGAGCATCCAGCACTACACCCCGGCGAGCAACCCGGCGCGAACTCGCCCCACGCACCGTCACCGGAACTACTGGCCTACCTGCGGCTCCGCAAGGTCAGTCCGGTTCCCTATGGCGCATTCCTGCGCTTCGACCGCCCTGGTCAGGCGCCACTGCACATTCTTAGCGCCTCCCCCGAGAGGTTCCTCAAGGTCGCACCGGAGGGAGAGGTCTCCGCCAAACCGATCAAGGGCACCCGCCCCCGTGGGGAGGACGAAGCGGCGGATGCGAGGGGGCGTCAGGAATTAATGAGCAACCCCAAGGACCGGGCGGAGAACCTGATGATCGTTGACCTGCTGCGCAACGACCTCGGCAGAGTGTGCGTGCCGGGCAGTGTGGAGGTGCCGAAAATATTTTCGGTGGAGAGTTTTTCGCACGTCCATCAGCTGGTCAGCACCATTACCGGCCGGCTCCGTGCGGGGTGTGATGCCGTCGACGCGATCGAGGCCAGTTACCCCGGTGGTTCGATGACGGGCGCGCCGAAGATTCGGACGATGGAGATTATCGAGGAGCTGGAGCCGCAGCCGCGCGGGTTCTATTCCGGGGCGATCGGCTGGGTCTCCCCCAACTCCGCGGCGGAGCTGAACATCACGATCCGTACGCTCGTCGACGATGGCGCGGAGTGCTGTTTCGGGGTCGGCGGCGCCATCGTCGCGGACTCGGATCCGCTGGCGGAGTACCAGGAAACGCTAGTAAAGGCGGCGGCACTACTCGATACGCTCGGGAGCCAAATCGTCTAACATTCTACTCGAAACATTTTCGAGTACGTTGTTTATCGCAGGTCAGGGGCTCGAAATTTGTTTCTAGTAGGTTTCGAGTAGCTCCTTTCGCCACCTTGGAAGCCGATAGGTTAGCCTGAAAGAAAGCTATACATACCCGCAATGGCAGCGATGCTGGAGCGGGTGTGGCTCTAACGGTAGGCGTCACTAAGCAAAAGAGGGGTGAATCCGCGCGTGCGAACAGGCGAACAACACATCGATACCGCCGCGTGGATGCAGGCCATCTTCAACCGCAGCGAGCAGGCAGGTACGCGCCGCGAGCGGACCAAACAGGCGCTACTGCGCGCCGGCATTGAACTGATCGCCGAGGAGCAGACGGACCTTTCCATCCTGGCGATCACCCAGAAGGCCGGGGTTTCCAACGGCAGCTTCTACAACTTCTTTAAAGACCGCACACAGTTCTTCGACGCAGTCGCGGAGTACGCGGTTAACAACCTGGCCAGCATCTTTGACCTGGCGGCGGATCAGGATCTGGACTCGATCGACGCAGCGGCTATGAACATCCGCATCCTGGCGTATGCGCACCGCCTGGTGCCAACGCTTTCGAAGTCGATTGTGCGCCGCTCCCCGGACTTCTACACCATGCCCAACGAGCTGGTACGCAAGCTGCGCGAGCGGATCAGCACGGGCGTGGACGACGGCTCCTTCCACGTGGCCAGCACCGAAACGGCTGCAGCGATTGTCTTCGGGGCAAACGCGATGCTGGGGCAGCGCCTGCACGAAGATGCGACGTTAAACAGCAGGACCGCCGGAGACGACCTGGCGCTGGATCTGCTGCGGATGCTGGGGGTTAGCGAAGAGCGCGCCCTGCAGGCCATCGCGCGGCCGATCGACGATTACTTGACGCCACCGCATCAGGCGCTGGGCTAGTCCTCCCGTGCCACGCCAAAGCCGAAGCGGTCGAGGAAACGGTCTTCCTCCCGGCGCGTGTCCCGTGAATGCTCCGTGATCCAATCCGTGATGCGCTGCTGCAGCTCCGGGTTCAGGGGCGCACGCACCAGGTCGGGGCCTAAGATCCGCTCCCAGGTGGGAACCATGATTCCACGGTAGTTATGGCCGTGACCTGCGGGGGTTTGCTTGGAGGTCAGCATGTCCATCGCCACCTGCCAGCCGGTGGTAAACGGAATCCAGCGGAGCGTATCCACTACATCGTTGTGCTGGGTGGCCGGTGCAGGCACGCCCCGGGCACCGGGTTCGCGCAGCCAGTCGGGTTCCTTCCAGAACAGATCCGTACCCCACCAGACGATCGCATCGGAGGCGTGCTGCACCACAGCCACCCGCGGGTGCTGCCACGACTGGCCGTACTCCTGGCCGCGCCAGTCGCGGTCCAGATGGTCGGCGTGGCTGATGAAGCGCACGTGCCGGCCTTGGTCGTACAGCGGTAGGCGCTCTGGCGAGCCTTCGCTGCGGTAGCTGGTCATCTCGCGAATTGTCTTGGTGAAGCGTGGTGCGCCGGACAGCACCGCCCCGTCCACCTTCGCCAGCATGTCCTCCAGCCCATCGAAGGCCGCCGCCGTGCCATACGCCCCCAGGGATTCGCCGGTCACAAACACCTTTGGTGGGTTGGGCATGCCGTCCAGCAGTTCAAACACGGCGTCAATAAGTAACTTGGCAGCACGCACCGGGGTATCGCGGTCAAGCACATAGGCCACCGGCGACTGCACGTAGGAGTACTGCATCGCCACGTTCACGCAGTTGCCGCCTGTGAGGAATTCGACGGTATCCAGCTGCCAATCCGGCACCCATCCCGTGCCCGTCGAGGTGTGGATGACAATAACCGAGCGGTGCAGGGCACCCGTCCGCAACAGCTCCCGTTTCACCAGATCAACGATGCTTTCCAGCGTGCGCCCGGGGGCCAGTCCGCCGTAGATGCGAATCGGCTCGTGCACATCATCCAGCCCCGTTACCTCCGTGATGTCGCGTGCCCGGGGGCCACCGCCGACTAACACGCGGCCTTGGGCGCCCAGAGAGATCCACCTTTCGTGCGACCACACCGAACCGGAACGCTCGGGCTCCCAGGGTTGCTGGTAGCCCCAGTACACGCGGCGGTTTACGAGCTCGGCCTTTTCGTTGAACTTCTCGAGGAACTGCCGTAGCAGGATCTTGTCGTAGATGAGGTAGGCGATGACGCCCACCGCTCCAGCGGCCACAGGCACAGCAACGGGGGCGGGGACGAACCGGCGCAGCGAATGCCGGGTGAGGTCGAAGCTGGACTGCAGTAGCTCGCCGAGCAGCAGGAATGCGCCGTAGCCGAGGGTGCTGACGGCAATGCCAACGAAGGCGGAGGGGGCGCCGAGGCGCTGGCTGTTCACCAGCGCGGCGGATTCGCCTTGGCGCTTGTAGAAGCGGTAGGCCGCGACGGCGGTGGCCAGGGTGACGGCGGCGTGCATGGCACGGTAGGCCTCGCGGTAGCCGGGCTTGTTCACGAGTTTCCGTAGGTCCAGGCCTGCGGCGCGGAAGGCGGGCAGTACTGCGCTGGCGATGATGGTGCCGTTGAAGTGCCCGACCGCCTGGGACGTGGAGGCGTTGCCGGCGACGGCCCACCAAGGGTGCGGCAACAGGGAGGGCGAGAGGGCATTCCACATGCCGATTTCCGCGCCGATGATGGCAAAGCCGCGGCGGGGATCCAGGGCATAGCGCCTGTTCAGCCTCACGCCTGGGAAGAGGTTGGCGTAGAGGTCAATTGCGCCAGCGGCGGCACGGAAGGAGTAGGACAGCGTCGTGAGGGAGGCCCACTTCGCCCGGCGCTTTAGGCCCGGGAGGATTCTTCGCCGCAGATTACGCATGGGATGGTTTGCCCGATAGTCGCCCAGTTAGCGCAGTGCCTAGAACTGCGCCGCACGCAGGGTGGCGTGTGTGACGAAGTACTCTTCGTAATCCCGCAGGGTGCGGGCTTTCTCGTTAAGGCGGGCCATCACAGCCTCGCGGGCACTTCCGTGATCGTCGTAGAAGCCCAGCGGGTCGCCCACACGGACTTCCTCCCCACGTTCCACCAGCAAATACGCCTTGCCTTTGGGGCCATCGATGGTTTGCGGCGTGCCGGTGAAGGGATCGGTGTAGCGATACGTGGTAGTCGTGCTGGTCATAAGTCGTGGGGCTCCCTGGGTTGGGGTTTGCGGTTTGTTTGGGCTCGCTCAACCCACATTACTTGCAGCGGCCAGGGCTGATCTACACAAAGCGGGTTTAGAGTCTCGGCAGTAGGCAGATTCGCATCCAGGGCAAGAAGTTCGCTGTAGAGCCCGAAGGGAACTAGAGCTTCCCCTCGGCCAGCACGGTCCCACTCGGCGCGGCGCTCCCGTCCATCGGCTCCTCGGTGACGCGCACCATCATCGTGTCCGCGGGCAGCGGCATCCAGACGTTGTCGTGCGGGTCTTGGCCAATCACGCCGGCTGAGCGGGCGGCACCGCTTTTGTTGATAGACCACACCTGCGCGCCCATGCCGTCCTTCAACACTGGCGCACCGTTGACCATCGCCCCGCCGGAATCCATTTCCTCCGAGACCACCACGTCCAGCGTCGAACCGTCGGCCTTCAGCGACACGCTGCGCACGTCGCCCATCGCCATAATGGAGTGCATGTGGTCTTCCGCCTCAGCACCCTGCATCAGCTCATCGCCATTCGCGCCCTGACCTGCGCCTTCGGTATCCGAGAACACCTCTGAGGTGTCTCCCCCACCGTCTTCGACGGACTGGTTCGTGTTGTTCTCCGCTAGGTCGGCGCTATCGCCGCCGCCCCACAGCCCGCTGGTGGTGCCCACAATCCCCACGCCTGCCAGTAGTACAACTGCAGCGGCCGCGGCAAAGGCAGTGCGTGCGAATCCACGGCGGGTGCCGGATGCCTTCGACAAAGGCACAACGTTATCCGCACCAACCTCTTCACCCGGTGCGACCTGCGGATACTCGCCCGAAGCGATCGCATCCATAATATTCGACTTCAACTGCGTCGGAGGTGCCACCGGTTCTGCCAAGTCCGCCAGGTCGGCTTCTAGCTCGCCGAAGTCCGGCTTCTCGTCTTTCATCGGGCACCCCCTTCCGCCAGCGCGTCGCGTTGTTCCTTAAGGATCTTCTCTAGCTTACGAAGCCCGTCACGCACGCGCGTCTTCGCAGTTCCCAGCGGCACACCGGTGGCTTCCGCCAGTTCCGCGTGAGTCATGTCGCCGAAGTAGGCCAACAGAATGGCAGTCTTATGTGGCTCGCCCATGATCTCCAGCGCGTTCCGCACGGCATGGCGTTGCACGTTCCTTAAGGCCTCGTCTTCCACGCTTTCTTTCTTTATTGACGCCACCAGGAACGCCTCTCGGTCATCCCTTTTCAGCGTGGAAATGGCACTTCGTACACGATCAATAGCGCGGAGCCTCGTCCGGCGCAGGATCCAGGCCTTCGCGGACCCTTTACCTGGGTCGAAGTCCCCCGCGTGCTGCCATATTTCGATGAATACTTCCTGGATTACTTCCTCTGCCTGCGCCTGATCGTGGAGTATCTGCAGGCTGAGGCCCAGAACATTCGGGGCGATGCAGTCGTAAAGACGTGCGAAAGCCGTCGCATCACCCTGTTGGGTGAGCAGCATCAAGCTCTCGAGAGTTTCTCTATCGACTACGGCCACCGTTTTCATCGTAGCCCCCGGGGGCCTACGACCTGCTCGTCATCTACTAGTTCTGCTTGCCCTGCAGGTCCGGCATCATGCTTTCGTCGGTCTCCATCATGTTCTCGGTCTTGCCGGACATTTGGTCACCGCCCTTCATGTCCTCAGTCATCTTCTCTTCGGTCATCTTGCTCTCGCTGGTCATTTCTGAAGAAGAGGTTTCACTCATCTTGGAGTCCGGCGCGTCATCGTCTTCGTTGCACGCGACCAGGCCCAGACCCATCACGCCGGTCAGGGCCACGGCGACGGCGGCACGGCCCACAGAGAATCCGGCTGCACGGTTGGCTGCAGAGTTGGTCTTGCGAATCATCATTTGTACTGCTCCTTCGGGGTACCGATCGTATTCCACGCGGCTCTGTCGCAGGGCCGCTTCATTGGTACATACGGCGCCCTCCCCCACACCGGATTGGAACGTTTTCCAAAAAGTTTCAATCCCCGCACACTTGCTAAGAAAACCCACCAGTTCGCAGAAGTGTCGTCAGGCAAACAAGTGTTTGATTACCGGGCAGATAAATCAAACTAGGTGTCGCACCCCATCGCTACAGTAAGTACTACATCCACCGAAATGGAGGACTAGGACGTGGCCGTCAATTTCAACACCATCCGAGGCGTCGATCAGTGGACTGATGCCTTCCCTGAGCAATTCCAACCACTTGATTCTGCTCAGCGCGCCGACCTTGCAGAAGCCCTAACACTCGGAGTTCATGAGGGGTGGAAGCCTACTGCCGAAGATGTTCAAGCGCTCGCCGATCAGGCAGCTGGAAAACGACCCGAGTTAACCATGCAGGACTGCGTAGAGGCTGCGAAAAGACCTACACAAGCCGAGTGACTTCTGACTGATCTAGACGACATCACCGTCGAATTCGAAAGGCAACACCATGACCGCCGACAACCGCACCGAAGATCAAAAAGTAGCCGCTGTCCGCGCCTCCATGACCATGGCCGGATACACCATGACAACCCAAGACGAAGAGGACGTCCGACGTATCTTCCAAGGAGAAATCACCGGCGACGAAGCTGTACTGGAAGTACTGGAACGACACGGTTTCGGCGACAGCGAACGCGCCGAAGTCCTCCGCCAACGCATCGCTGAGAGCAAGAAGGAAAGCCAAACAGGCAAGAGTGATGACCTAACGGACAATGCGTAGAACTTCCCTGCCTAGCCATCTCCTCAAGGATTCCGACTTTGCATCAAACTGAGAATCAAAGTGTCAAACTTTGAATGAAAGTGCGACTTTCAACAAATCGTTTCATAGTTTCACTACCTGCTCATTCACAGTTTGAACCTCAGCTGCCCACTTCCCGGAGGACGGAACAGTGTTCCGCTATTGTTGCACTTTCGGGTCTACAGGAGACCACGTGGGACTTAACCAGAAAGTGCCTGATCACCGCAGATACAAGAAAATCCCAGGTGCTTTTGTTCCTTGCTGGCCCTTAGCGTGATGGGCTGGTAGTGGATTCCCTGAACGGTCTTGACCCATGCTGAATCCTCCCTTGATCTAATGACACGAGAAGTAATCGAGACTTCGCTTCTGACCAGTAGTAGAGACCGTTTGCCCCACCGGAACAATCCGATCCGGTGGCGGGAGCGGACAGAGGGTTACAGCACGTGCATATTGCCATAAATCTGCTCATCCCGTGAGCTGGCGGAATCTAGTCGATGCAGATGTTATTGGCGAACGAGACTGGCCTGGAAGGCAAAAGGTTAAACTGACGAAATGACCATGTCCATTGACTATGTGCGCTGGATTGGAATTGCAGCGTGGACCAGTGGTTTAGCCATCCCACGAAACTGCCAGGCGTTGGCTGTTCTTCCGGGGGATTCTCCCGGAAAAATCTTAATCCAGAGCGCCGGGGGACGCGCCACAACATTCGAGGACATTGAGCGTGAGTACACACATATTCAGTGGTTGCTAGCCGGAGCTCCTAGTGATGAATCTGTGCTGGATTATGTGTACCACCAGCAGCTCTGTTTAACGCATTATGAGCTCATCGACCATGACTTCGTCATCCTGGATGTCAGCGATAGCGCGTGTGGGAGCAAAAACTACTCCTTCAGGCAGTCGTCTGCCGCTGATCGCCGCCCCGACTACAGTCCCAAGGAAGCATTAGCTGCAGCTCAGCGCCTCAGCAACTCCGCAATAGGATCGGCTCTTTCAGAACATATCCCTGCCTGGAATATGGCCGAGTCATTAGGGCTGCTAGCTCTTGCTGTTCGTGAATACTTCACGGGCGCGGTGGTACGGGAACTTACTCGGAAGTATGTAAAGGATCTTCGTTCGGATTCTCTAAACACCCAGGAAGTGCTTGGTTGTGGCCGCCTCGCCTATAGCGTGGCGTTTAAAGTTAATGATGACTCTGCAACCACCACTCCGGTGATCACCCTGCACGTTCAGGAAGATGATCCTCTTTTCACAGAATCTGTGTTGAGGCACATCGTTGACCGGGCACAGGCCTTCGCTAGCGCATGTGGAAGTGGCGTTCATTGCGAGTCGGTATTCCACAACATCATTTTCCACCAGGCGTTCCCTAGCACCGTCCATGAACCGGATGCTGAAGAAACACCAATCATTCTGTACCGAATCCCGCTCAGCACTGATCTTCTCCCTGTCCAATCCTTAACGCAGGTGTTGGGTGACAGCGCCGCCCGCACAGCCGATGACGCACTGAGAGAACCTGCCCAACGGACTTCGCTCAGTATTCGTCGGCTCCCAGATAGCGGCATCATCCGGGTACGCAGTTTCATCCCAGGAACAAGCATCGTCGATCGTGCAATTCACCGCGGCGGCTATCTCGCATCCTCGGAACTTGTTTCTAAGTTACAACAGGAAAAGGCGTTGGCTGATCCTGATTGTCTCGCCGCAGCTGTAACACCGACGCTGATCTGGGAATCTCTCAGCACTTGGGGTCTCGCGTCCGGCAGCACCGCAAGTTCAGTGTGTTCCGTGCTTGGCGTGCGTGCCAATTGCATCTCCGCTGTGGAAAGTTCCATTCATCAACCACTGTTGACAGTTGAGGTCGATGCGCAGGCGCCACTCGGCACTGTGGCACATGACGTGTGTGATGTTCTCGGTGACCTGGGTATCGATTCCTTTACGGACTTCCCGATTGAGTTACTGTGGTTCGATCCGCCGAAAGAGGCCGGCGTCAGCACCTCCTTTCCCAACGCTGCACCCCCACAGACCACGTCGCTGGAACTCCCCGTGCTATGGCCCCGTGCTTTAGGGGCACGATCAATAGCTGCCACAAATCAGGCACTCGCGCTCGCCGCCGTTCGCCGTGCTCTGCGCCACTGTTGCACTAAAGGCCTGTCATGGATCGGGGTAGCTCATGCTAGAAAAACGTCTGCCAGTGGGAGGCATCTGATTAGGGTGGCGGTCGCGTTCGAGTCTGAATACACAGACAGAGTGGCCGTCAATCAGGAATTGTCCTTCGCAGTGAATGAGGTTTTTGCCGAAAACTCTATCGGTCCACATGTCACGTGCGAGGTTATCGATGCTAACCAAATAACCGACGTTTCAACATGGGTCACGGCGGCTGGGTACCATCCCGTTACTGGTTTCCTGCCTGCATATATTCAGCTTGAACACCTCAACGCCGGCTATGTACCAAGTTCTTAATCGCTATCATCCGAGGTTTGGTACCCATGCTGGGGTGGTCTAAGAATTAGGTTCAGTAGGCTTCAGCGACTGCCTGCTGCTTTTTCTTCCAATTCTCCGCATACCTGCCCGGGCTGAGATAGCCCAACGCCGAGTGCAGATGTTCAGTATTGTACCGGCGGGACAAAAGCCATGAGCGCCTCATGCTCACTTGGCCCAGTCCCGCAGGCCACGTACCATGCCCGACGGTCACCGTCATTAGAGTATTGGCTTATACGGACATTCGATGGAACGAGCCAACCTTCCCGCTTCTCACCATTCACGACCTCCGACACACCGCAGCAAGCACCGGCATCCAAGCAGGAGCCAATGTAAAAGCAATACAGCGCATGCTTAGACACGCCAATGCCAAGATGACGCTGGACACCTACGCGGATCTCTTTGACTCAGATCTAGACCGAGTGGGGACTGAAATCGACTCCCCCATACGCAAGAACGCGGCGTAGAAGAATCATCGTGTGAAACAAAACAGTCAGGACCTTGCTGGGAGTGTTCCCGGCAAGACCCTGACCTGTGTGTTTAGTTGTGGAGCATAGGAGAATCGAACTCCTGACCTTCTGCTTGCAAAGCAGATGCTCTACCAATTGAGCTAATGCCCCATTGTTCCGTGGTGGGCCTAGCTGGAATCGAACCAGCGACCTCATCGTTATCAGCGATGCGCTCTAACCGACTGAGCTATAGGCCCTTGTGCGGAACGAGAATTAACTCTACATACTATCCCCGGATTTACACAAATCGCCTGTTCAGCAGATATTTCCGGCAACTCAAAAGCGGGGAAAGATTCGCACGAAAGAAAGAAAAATACCGGCACCCGAAGGTGCCGGTATCTTCAAACGCAAGAGAGGCGCTAGCGGCTGTCTAG
>NZ_CALLDG010000057.1 GCF_937999985.1 uncultured Corynebacterium sp. | reverse complement strand
ACTCTCCTGGGGCGCGCAGATCGCCAACACCGTGCTCACCACGCTGACCGGCGAACGGCTGATTTTCACCCTGCGCAACCGACTGTTCCGCCACATCACGGGGATGGATCTTCTGTGGTTCCACCGCCAGTCGAGTGGCAGGATCATGACTCGCCTGACGACGGACATCGACTCTCTGTCCAGCTTCCTGCAGTCTGGACTTTCCCAAACAATCGTGTCCGCCACCCTGGCTTTAGGCATCCTCGGAATGCTTATCGGCACTGACCTCAAGCTGGCCGGAATAGTCGCGCTGTTCCTGCCAGTCATCGTCGTTGCCACGGTGGCGTTCCGCCTGATTTCCCGCCGCCTTTACACTCGAGCCAGAAGTCAGATCAGCCAGGTCAATGCCACCTTCCAAGAAGCTCTCATGGGACTCCCCACTGGCCAGGCCTTCGGCTATGGCGCTGCCCTGGAGACCCGCCTGGACAAAGAATCCCGCGAATACCTCCGCCTGCGCACCCATTCGCAAACGGCGGTGAGCCTGTACTTCCCCGGTATAAACCTTCTCACCCAACTCGCGCAGGCCGCGATACTCAGTGCAGGCGGAGCCCTCGTTGCCAATGGCCAGACCACAGAGGGCGCGCTGGTGGCATTCAGCCTCTACCTGACGATGCTCTTCGGCCCGATCCAACAGCTTTCCCAGGTATTCGATCAGTTCCAGCAAGCTAGCGTCAGCGTCTCCCGGATCCGCGGACTGCTTAACGAACGTCCAGCCGTTACCGCGCCAGCCGACGCAGCGCTGCCCGCCTTCGTGAAGGGTCCGGCGATTCGGTGTGAGGACGTCAAATATAAATACAGAAACAATAAACACGTCGAGCCGACCCTAGACATCGACCACACTTTCCGCGGCACCACGGCGGTGGTCGGCGCAACGGGCGCGGGCAAGAGCACTTTACTGCGGCTGGTAAACCGGTTCATGGATCCCACGGAAGGGACGGTACAAGCAAACGGAACGGACATTCGGAGTTTCGACGTACGCGGATGGCGGCGCTGCATCGGCACCGTGCCGCAGGAGCCACATCTGTTTGCCGGAACCGTGGCCGAGAACATCGCTTACGGCGCGGACGACGCAAGCCACACGGATCTGGCTAAAGTGCAGGCGGCAGTCGAGCGAATCGGCGGCGAGAGGATCCTGCAGACAATCCCCGGCGGGCTCAGCGCCCACATCTCCCCCGGAACGAGCACACTCTCGGCCGGACAGAAGCACATGATCGCGCTGGCAAGGGCGGAATACATCCGACCAGCAATCATGTTGTTGGACGAAGCGACGGCCAACATCAGCGACGACGAAGAGGCTCAGATCGTCGAAGCGATCAACCGCGTAACTCGCAACCGCACCGCGCTCATCGTCGCGCACCGGCTACGCACCGCCGCCCGGGCCGACACAATCGTCGTGATGGATCACGGCCGTATCGTCGAAATTGGCGAACATAACAACCTACTACAAAACGGCGGGCCATATGCCGAATTGTGGAATGCCGCCCCAAGGCCAACAACGGGTTTGTAGTAGTGTGGAACGACGAGACTTAAAGTCATAAAGGAAAGAGGCGAGGACCTGCTGTGAGCAGCGCAAATTTCGGTCAAAACGAGTGGCTGGTCGATTTGATGTACCAGCAGTACAAGGAAGACCCAAAGTCTGTCGACGCTGAATGGCGCGATTACTTTGAGAAAAATTCCTCTCCAGTAAGTCCGTCGGGCAACACCCAGGCTGCGGCGGGCAACGGAGCACAGAAGACCACGGGCGGCCAAAGCTCCACCAAGAACACCGTCACCCCCAACCGGGATACGGCGGCGGACGGCAAGCAGCCTAAGGGTTCTGCATCCCAGAACCAGGACAGCAGCGTTAAGCCCACCCCGAAGCGCACCCCTCCGCCTGCTCCGAAGCAGCCGGTAGAAGCGCCAGAACCCGGCGAGTCCCCCATTAGAGGCGCCGCCAAGGCCGTAGTTAAGAACATGGACGCTTCCCTGGAGATCCCGACGGCTACGTCCGTGCGCGATATGCCGGCGAAGCTGATGTTCGAAAACCGTGCGATGGTCAACGAGACCCTGCGTGCGCGCGGCGGCGGCAAGATTAGCTTTACTCACATCATCGGCTACGCCCTGGTGCAGGCAGTCAAGGCCCACCCGGATATGAACAACTCCTACGAGGTTGTCGACGGCAAGCCGACGCTCGTTACCCCGGAGCACATCAACCTGGGCCTGGCTATCGACATGGTGGGCAAGAACGGTCAGCGTTCCCTGGTGGTTGCCGCCATCAAGGAAGCCGAGAACATGTCCTTCGGCGAGTTCGTGGAAAAGTACGAGGACGTTGTTCACCGCGGCCGCGAAGGCAAGCTGACGATGGACGACTTCACCGGCGTGACCATCTCCCTGACCAACCCGGGCGGCATCGGCACCCGCCACTCCGTGCCGCGCCTGACAAAGGGCCAGGGCGCCATCATCGGCGTGGGCTCCATGGACTACCCCGCCGAGTTCGCGGGCGCATCCGAGGATCGCCTGGGCGAGATGGGCATCGGCAAGCTGGTGACCATCACCTCCACTTATGACCACCGCATCATCCAGGGTGCAGAGTCCGGCGAGTTCCTGCGCACCATGAGCCGCCTGCTGATCAACGACGAGTTCTGGGACGAGATCTTCCACGCCATGCGCGTGCCCTACGCTCCGACCCGTTGGAGCCAGGATCTGCCGAACATCGGCGTAGACAAGTCCACCCGCGTAATGCAGCTGATCGAGGCCTACCGCTCCCGCGGCCACCTGATCGCCAACATCAACCCGCTGCAGTGGACCCAGCCGGGTCTACCTATCCCGGACCACTCCGACCTGGACATCGAGTCCCACGGCCTGACCCTCTGGGACTTCGACCGCACCTTCCACGTCGGTGGTTTCGCTGGCCGCGAGACCATGACGCTGCGTGAGGTTCTTGCCCACCTGCGCAAGGCCTACACCCTCAAGGTTGGCTCGGAGTACACCCACATTCTGGACGCCGAAGAGCGCACCTGGCTGCAGGAGCGCATCGAGGCTGGACAGGAGGGATTCAGCACGGCACAGCAGAAGTACATCCTGCAGAAGTTGAACTCCGCTGAGGCTTTCGAGAACTTCCTGCAGACCAAGTACGTCGGCCAGAAGCGCTTCTCCCTGGAGGGCGCTGAGACCCTGATCCCGATGATGGATGCTGCTATCGACCGCGCTGCCGACGCAGCTCTGGACGAGGTCGTCATCGGCATGCCGCACCGTGGCCGCCTGAATGTGCTGGCCAACATCGTGGGTAAGCCCTACGCACAGATCTTCACCGAGTTCGAGGGCAACATCGATCCGGGTGCGGCTGGCGGTTCGGGCGACGTGAAGTACCACCTGGGCCAAGAGGGCCACTACCACCAGATGTTCGGCGACAACGAGATCGACGTCTACCTGGCTGCCAACCCCTCCCACCTGGAGGCCGTGAACCCGGTCATGGAGGGCATCGCCCGCGCTAAGCAGGATCAGCTGCACGAGAAGCACACCGTCATGCCGCTGCTGCTGCACGGCGACGCTGCCTTCACTGGCCTGGGTATCGTGCAGGAGACCATCAACCTGGCTCGCCTGGAGCCCTACGAGGTCGGCGGTACCGTCCACATCATCGTGAACAACCAGATCGGCTTCACCACCACCCCAGATGCCGGTCGTTCCACCCACTACGCCACCGATCTGGCGAAGGGCTTTGACAGCCCGGTGTTCCACGTCAACGGCGACGACCCAGAGGCAGTCGTGTGGGTCGCACACCTGGCTGTGGATTACCGCAACCGCTTCGGCAAGGACGTATTCATCGACCTGGTTACCTACCGCCGTCGCGGCCACAACGAGGCCGACGATCCGTCGATGACCCAGCCGCTGATGTACAAGCTGATTGGTGATACGAAGAGCTCCCGTGATCAGTACACCGAGACCCTGCTGGGCCGCGGCGACCTGACCGAGGAAGACATCGAGCGCGTCCAGCGCGACTTCCACGAGCAGCTGGAGACCGTGTTCACCCAGGTACGCGAGGCCGAGAAGGGCGCCAAGCCGAAGGAGCAGAGCGGCATTACCGGTTCCCAGGAGCTGCCGCGTGGCCTGGATACCTCTGTGGATCGCGAGCTCATCGAGCACATCGGCGACCTGTTTGCCGATGTTCCTGATCACATCACCCCGCACCCGCGCGTAAAGCCGGTGATCAAGCGCCGCAAGGAAATGTCCCGCAACGGCAAGATCGACTGGGGCTTCGCCGAACTGCTGGCCTTCGGCTCCCTGGTTGACGGTGGCAAACTGGTGCGCCTGGTTGGTGAGGATTCCCTGCGCGGTACCTTCACCCAGCGCCACGCTATCCTCTTCGACCACGACGACCACGACCGCTACAGCCCGCTGGAGGAGCTCGCACGCGAGTCCGGTAAGGGCGGCGGCTTCGAGGCCTACAACTCCGCTCTGACCGAGTACGCGGGCATGGGCTTCGAGTACGGCTACTCCGTGGGTAACCCGGATGCCCTGGTGGCTTGGGAGGCTCAGTTCGGCGACTTCGCCAACGGCGCCCAGACCATCATCGACGAATACGTCTCCTCCGGCGAGGCCAAGTGGGGTCAGATTTCCTCCCTGGTTCTGTTGCTGCCGCACGGCTACGAGGGTCAGGGGCCGGACCACTCCTCCGCCCGCATCGAGCGTTTCCTGCAGATGTCCGCTGAGGGCTCCTGGACCATCGCCCAACCGTCCACCCCGGCGAACTACTTCCACCTGCTGCGCCGCCACGCTCTGGGCTCCCTGAAGCGCCCGCTGGTCGTCTTTACCCCGAAGTCGATGCTGCGCAACAAGATGGCTGTCTCCTCCGTGGAGGACTTCACCGAGGTGAAGAAGTTCCAGTCCGTGATCGACGATCCGAACCAGAACGGCAAGAACGAAAACGTCAAGACCGTCCTGATGTGCTCGGGCAAGATCTACTGGGATCTGGAGAAGAAGCGTCAGGCAGACGGGCGCGACGATGTGGCCATCGTCCGTGTGGAGATGCTGCACCCGATTCCGTTCAACCGCATCAAGGATGCGCTGGATAACTACCCGAACGCCGAGGTGCGCTGGGTTCAGGACGAGCCGGCCAACCAGGGCCCGTGGCCGTTCCTGGCTCTGCAGCTGCCGGAGCACATCCCGGGTATCCAGCTGAAGCGCGTGTCCCGCCGTGCACAGTCCTCCACCGCCACCGGCGTTGCGAAGGTGCACCAGCTGGAGCAGAAGCAGCTGCTGGAGGAAGCTTTCGAGTAAAGCGCTCCCCCGCCAGGCGTTAGCCCGGCGCTAGCACCCAAGCAAGGCAAGAGCCCGCCACGAACCTCCAAGGTTCACGTGGCGGGCTCTTTCGCGCTGCGCGCCTCATACAGCCGCAGACAGCGGCTGCTTCTAGGCCCCGTGCATCTCCATCGACGTCCCCTGCGTGACGGAGTTCAACTGTCGGATTTCATCGCGTCCGACCACCCGCTTCGCGTACAACACCACTGCGTTTTGCGGTAGCGAACTATCCGAGCAGGGGGTGGCATCCCCGGGCAAACTCGTGCCAACCTCCTGCGGCAGGGAACTCAGCAGTTCGTCGTAGACGAGGGCTTTCTCATCCACCTCTTCCCCGCCGGCGCCTTCCCCGCTGCCTGCCTTCTTCAGTTCCTGTCGCAGCTCCTTCGCCCGGTTGCGGTCTAGCAGGTCCAGCAGCTCCCCCGTACAGCCGAAGGTAACGTTGATTTCCCCGGTGCGCAGCTGCCGTACCCGCTGATCCGCTGGTACCATCTCTCGCTCCCCCTTGCGATCCTCTTCATTGAGCTCTCGCACCAGGTAGCGCGCGAAAGCATCGGCGTAGCGCTCGGGCATAGGTGCGTCGTCTACTGGCTTCTCCGGCACCCCAATCAGGAAGGGCTCGGGCTGTTCTTCGGCACAGGCCGTCAGGCCGCCGATGGCTGCCAGGCAGGTTGCTGTCGCTATTATTGACGCCACGTCTCGCCCGCCCAGCATTCGCATCTCTCTCGTGCCCCTTTGTTCGCCGTACGCTATCCAAACGCCTTCTAACTCGCCACATTCTACCCCGAAGGGGCTATGAAGTAACCTAAGTACCCATGAGTACTAGTCGTGTTTATGCAGGACGTTTGGCTGGCCTTGTTGTTCTGGGACCAGACGGCGAGTCCGTCGGCCGTGTCCGCGATGTCGTCATAACCATCCACGGCGACAATGCGACTGCCTTGGGCTTGGTGGTGGAGATTGCGAACAAACGCAAGATCTTCCTCCCGATGCTCCGCATCGCAACGATCACCGGCACGGACATCACCACCACGTCTAGTTCCGTGAACCTGCGCCCCTTTAAGTCCCGCTCTGCAGAGCTAACAATCTTCGAGGACCTCATTGGTTCGAAGGTGCACACGGACGATCCAGCACACGAGGAACTGCATGGCAAGGCAGTGGAGATCACGGACGTGGAGCTCACCCGTAGTCGTCGCCGTGAATGGAAAATCCGCAATCTGGCTGTGACTCAGCGCAGCCGCCTGGGCCGCAAGACATCAATCGACGTCATCCCTATCGAACACATCCAGGGTCTCCACGCCTCGGGCACGGGCGCGGTGAACCAGGATGCGGAGCTGATTGCCTCGTTCCAGCAGATGCGCAACGCCGACGTGGCGAACGCCCTGGTGGAGATGGACGATGCGCGACGCAACAAGATCGCCTCCGAGCTGGACGATGAACGTCTAGCGGACGTGCTGGCGGAGATGCCGGACGACGACCAGGCGGCGATCCTTGAACACCTGAACATCGAACGCGCCGCGGACGTCCTAGAGGAGATGGATCCGGACGACGCCGCCGATATTCTGGCCGAGCTGCCGGAGGACACCTCGGACGTCCTACTGGAGCTAATGGATCCCGAGGAGTCGGAGCCCGTCCGTCGTCTCATGGATTTCTCGCCCGAGACTGTGGGTGCGCTAATGACGCCCGAGCCGATCATTTTGACGCCCCAGGCCACCGTCGCCGAAGCTCTCGCCCACGCGCGCAACCCAGAACTGCCGACATCCCTGTCCTCCCTGGTCTTTGTTGTGCGTCCTCCCCAGGCCACCCCAACGGGCAAATACCTGGGCTGTGTCCACCTGCAGAAGTTGCTGCGGGAGCCCCCGTCCTCCCTGATCGGCGGCATCCTGGATCTGGAGCTGCCGGCGCTGTTCGCCGAAGACAGTCAGGAGACCGCGGCGCGTTATTTCGCGACATACAACCTGGTGTGCGGCCCAGTGCTGGACCACGACCAGCACCTGCTGGGCGCCGTGAGCGTCGATGACCTGCTGGACCACATGCTGCCGGAGGACTGGCGTGAGGAAGACTGGCGTGTGGATTCTCCGGCCACGACTACAGCGCCGAACACGCCAGCAACGCCAGATGTGAAGGAGGTATAGGCACACCATGGCTCGCAAGTTTTCCCGCGCGGATCTCGATACACCAACCGATGCCACGCGCCAGAAAAAGAAGTTCAACCTGGATGGCGATGGTGTAGGCCGCGTTGCCGAGAACATCGCCCGCTTCCTGGGAACCGGCAAGTACCTCTTCTATCAGACCGTCATCGTGGTCGCCTGGATCGCCCTGAACCTGGGCGGCATGTGGTGGAATTGGGATCCCTACCCGTTCATCCTGCTGAACCTCGCCTTCTCCACCCAAGCGGCTTACGCCGCGCCGCTGATTCTGTTGGCACAAAACCGCCAGGATGACCGCGACCGCGTCAGCTTGGATGAAGACCGTCGCCGCGCCGCGGAAACCAAGGCCGATACGGAGTTCCTGGCCCGCGAGGTCGCGAGCGTGCGCATTGCGGTGGGCGAAACCGTCACTCGCGATTACCTGCGCCGCGAGCTGGAGGAGCTCAACGACATTCTGCAGCGCATCGACGACAAGATCGACGACTCCCGCCGCGATGAAGAAGCCCGCGGGGATGCGCGCGAGGACTAGCCCGGCACCCGCAGACGAGGCCAAATTAGCGTCTCGCCGGTCGTTCGATAGACTGAAACCCATCATGTCCCAAGTCACTGAATCCGCTGTACGCAGCGCGCTATCCCGCGTAGAGGATCCTGAACTAAACCGCACGATCACGGATCTCGGCATGGTAAAGTCCATCGACATCAACGGTCGTGATGTCGCCGTGGAGATCTACCTGACGATCGCCGGCTGCCCGATGAAAAACCACCTGACGGAGAAGACGCGCGAGGCCGCGGCGTCCGTCGAAGGCGTGGAGAACGTCACGGTCACCACCGACGTGATGAGCGACGAGCAGCGCCGTAATATCCGCCAGATGGTGCGCGGAGACTCGGCCGACCCGGTGATCCCCTTTGCCCAGGCCGATTCCACCACTCGAGTATTTGCAGTCGCCTCCGGTAAGGGCGGCGTGGGCAAGTCCAGCGTTACCGTGAACCTGGCTGTCGCGTTGCAGAAGCGTGGCCTGAAGGTCGGCGTGATCGACGCCGACATTTACGGCCACTCCGTCCCTGGTCTCATGGGCTCCACGGATAAGCCACACCAGGTGGACGAGATGATCATGCCGCTGCAGGCGCACGGCGTGAAGCTGATCTCCATCGGCCACTTCATCGGCGATAACTCCCCCGTCGTGTGGCGTGGCCCGATGCTGCACCGCGCGATCCAGCAGTTCCTGGCAGATGTTTTCTGGGGCGACCTGGACATCCTGCTGCTGGACCTGCCCCCGGGCACCGGCGACGTGGCGATCTCGGTGGCGCAGCTGGTGCCGAATGCCGAGCTGCTTATCGTCACCACCCCGCAGGCCGCCGCAGCAGAGGTTGCGGAGCGTGCCGGCTCGATTTCCCAGCAGACCCGCCAGCGTATCGGCGGCGTGATCGAGAACATGAGCTGGATGGACATGCCGGATGGCTCCCGCATGGAGGTATTCGGCTCCGGTGGCGGTCAGTTCGTCGCCGACCGCCTGTCCCAGATCACTGGCGCTAAGGTGCCGCTGATGGGCCAGATCCCGCTGGATCCGAACCTGCGCGTCGGCGGCGACCTGGGCAACCCAATTGTGCTGTCCGAGCCGAACTCGCCGGCCACAATCGCCTTCGGTGGAATCGCCGATCAGCTGGCGGTACGCCGTAGTTCACTGGCAGGTAAGTCGCTGAACCTCGGCGTCACAAAGAAATAGGCGAAGCAGAAGGAAAACCCGAGCAAAGAGCCTAGGTCACGTCCTCCCACCCGTAGCCGGGTGCGGAGGGCTTTTCTTTAGCTGCGTCCGGGTTCCCCGCGTCACCCGTCAGCTGCTCGGCGGCTTCGGCGACTGGGGAATCGAGGCTAGAGCGGGACTCGCCTGCGTTGGACTGCTGAGTCACGGCAATGCCGCCGTTGTCCGCGCTACCACTGGCAGGGGCGGGCTGGGACTGCGCGGAACTCTTGTTCTTGTCGGCTTTGAGGGACTCGCGCAGGTTCGGCTTGCGCACCGTATCGACGGTGTCCTTCACGTCCTGCTTCGTCTCGTTGAAGGAGGTTAGGAAGCTATCGTCGTCATCCAGAAGCGTCTTGGTGATGAAGCCCTTCGCGCCCATCTGGCGCACCGAGTTGAGCTCTTGCAGCGGCTTAGAAAACTCTCGGAAGTCCTCCCCTAGCTCCCCGTCGATCTGCTCCTTTGCCTGCGATACGGCCTTACGCACCGCCAGCAACATCGCGCGAACCTCCTTGATAAGCCCCGGCAGGCGTTCCGGGCCGATCAGGAATAACGCAACGATCAAGAGTACGAGGACTTCGCCCCAACCTACATTGGAAAACACCTGTCTAACCTAACTTACTCCGTAGAGACTTTCACTTTACTTGCCGAGGAAGGGGAGCTTCCGCAGCAGCAGATCTACGCGGTCGAGGAGAGTTTCGGGGCGGCGGCAGCCATCGACGGAGAAGCGATGCGGGGACTCGTCTTCGTCGCACTCATCCGGAATACGCTGCAGCTTTTCCATCAGTCCGCCGGGGGTGTGCACCGCCGAGGCGTGCTCCCGCAGACGGTGAGCCGCACT